>CAXNEG010000118.1:0-5453 GCA_964201305.1 Polaromonas sp. | reverse complement strand
GCAGCCAGGATGGTCTCAAAATGAAAGAGCTGTCGCGACGCATGATGGTCACTGGCGGCAATATCACCGGCATCACCGACCAACTGGTTTCTGAAGGTCTGGTTGAGCGCCTGGCCGTTGCCAGTGACCGCCGCGCCTTCCGGGTACGGCTGACAGCGCGTGGACGCAAGACTTTTTCAGACATGGCGCATCAGCACGAGGGCTGGATCGTCGAAGCATTTGGCGGCCTGTCTGCCCGGGAACTCGATGCACTGCATCAATTGCTGGGCAAGGTCAAGCAACACCATCACACAGCGCTGGCATCGAACCCTCTTGACCCTTAACCTGAACCAGTGAATCTATGAAGCACTTCATTACCGACAACAACCCGATGCACTCGCAGTTCCATGCGATGGCGGGGCATCAGGCCAAGCATTTTTCCTACGCCTTTGATGACGGGGTGGCGACCATCACCTTGAACCGGCCAGAGCGAAAAAATCCCTTGACCTTTGATTCGTATGCTGAATTGCGAGATATGTTTCGCGCGCTAGAGCAGGCTACCGACGTCAAAACAGTGGTGCTCACAGGTGCGGGTGGTAATTTTTGCTCTGGGGGTGATGTTCATGAAATCATTGGTCCGCTCACGCAAATGACGATGCCCGAGATGCTCGAATTCACCCGCATGACGGGCAACCTGATCAAGGCCATGCGCTTGTGTCCACAACCGATCATTGCAGCGATTGATGGCATCTGCGCAGGCGCAGGCGCCATGATGGCGCTGGCCGCAGACATGCGGCTGGGCACAGCACGTGCCAAGACGGCTTTTTTGTTCACCCGCGTCGGGCTGGCCGGCGCCGACATGGGTGCCTGTGCGCTGCTGCCACGGCTGATCGGCCAGGGGCGCGCCTCCGAGCTGCTCTTTACCGGCCGCGGCATGAGCGCTGAAGAGGGCTTGCAATGGGGGTTTTTCAATGCGCTGCATGAGCCTGATGCGATCTTGGATGCAGCTCTGGCACTTGCGCACAAGCTAGCCAGCGGCCCGACTTTTGCGCACGGCATGACCAAGACCATGCTGCATCAGGAGTGGGCCATGACGCTGGACCAGGCCCTGGAAGCTGAAGCGCAGGCTCAAGCCATTTGCATGCAGACAAAGGACTTCAAGCGCGCCTTCGATGCCTTTGCGGCCAAGCAAACGCCTGTGTTCGGAGGCGATTGACATGCAGAACAGTGTCGCCCTTAACTCCGAATTAGTGCCTCCGGCAGATCACTTCACGCTGCCTTTTTTTGACCCGGTGCACCGCACACTGGCCGCCGATCTGGCCGTCTGGACAGCGCAGCAGTTGGTAGACGAGCGCGATGACCGCCGCGCCTGCCGCGACTGGGTGCAGCGATTGGGCAACGCAGGCTGGCTGCGTTACTGCGTGCCAGCCAGCGCTGGCGGCGTGCTCGACAAACTCGACTCACGCGCGCTGGTGGTGCTGCGCGAAACTCTGGCTTTTTATTCGCCGCTGGCCGACTTTTCCCTGGCCATGCAGGGCCTGGGCAGTGGCGCGATCACGCTGGCAGGCACGCCTGCGCAGCAGGCCGCGTATTTGCCGGATGTCGCCAGTGGCCGCAAGATCGCCGCCTTTGCACTGAGTGAGGCCGAGGCTGGCTCGGACGCTGGAGCACTGCGTACATCGGCCGTGCGCGATGCCCGCGGCTGGACGCTGCAAGGCAGCAAAACATGGATCAGCAACGGCGATATGGCCGATTTTTACGTCACCTTCGCCAACACCACGCCAGGCGCCGGCACGCGCGGTATGACAGCATTTATCGTTGATTCTCCACGCACCGGGCTCGACAGCAGCGCGCACATTGCGCTGATGGCACCGCACCCGCTGGCCAGCCTTCAGTTCACTGATTGCACCTTGAGCGCTGACGCACAACTCGGCCCGCTGGATGGCGGTTTCAAATTGGCAATGCAGACGCTGGATATTTTTCGCGCCTCGGTGGCCGCGGCTGCGCTGGGCATGGCGCGCCGTGCACTGGCCGAAGCAGTGGCTCACGCAAAGGCCCGTCAGATGTTCGGCCAGCGGCTGGCCGACTTCCAGCTTACCCAGGCCAAGCTCGGCGAGATGGCGGCCCTGATTGAATCCGCCGCCCTGCTGACCTACCGTGCCGCCTGGATGCGCGACGCCCATGAGAGCGGCGCCAGCCCGGATAGCACAGGCCATGCCGGTCGTCAGGCGCGCAGCGTGGCAGCCGCCATGGCCAAGATGTGCGCCACCGAAAACGCCCAGCGCGTGATTGATATGGCGCTGCAAATGCATGGTGGCTTGGGCGTGAAGGTGGGCACCAAGATCGAGAGCCTGTACCGCGACATCCGCTCGCTGCGCATCTACGAAGGTGCCACCGAAGTGCAGCAACTTATCATTGGGAAGGCCTTGCTCACACCATGACATCCAGAGCTTCAGCCCCCGCCGTGACCGCCTTTTCAGCCCAGACCGACCGCTTTGTGCATGAGCGTCTGCCAGTCGCTGACCAGTGGCCGCAGTTGCTTTACGACGCACCTGAATTGCAGATCGCCGCGCAGGCCAATCTGGTGGCGGTGCTCTTGGCGCGGGCATCGCAGCAGGGCTGGTCGGCGCGGCCCTTTCTGCGCTCTGAAGACCTCTCGCTGAGCTATGCCGAAGCCGGTGAGCGCATCCGCCGCATTGCCCAGGTGCTGACCGAAGACCACGGGCTGGTGCCCGGTAACCGCGTGCTCTTGCGCGGCGGCAATTCGGTCAACATGGCGCTGGCCTGGTTGGGGGTGGTGCATGCCGGGCTGGTGGCGGTGACGACCATGCCGTTGCTGCGCGCCAAGGAACTCGCCGAGGTCATTCTCAAAGCCGCGCCGGCCCTGGCCTTGTGCGATGGCAAGTTGCTGGCTGAACTGGAAATGGCGCAAGCCCAGCAGCCGCAACTCAAAACCTTGATTGCTTTCAACCAGCCGGACAGCCCTGCCACGCTCGAGATGCTGGCCGCTGCCAAAAATGGTTTGACTGTAGCCTGCCCGACATCCGCCGACGATATCGCCATCCTGGCCTTCACTTCAGGCACCACGGGCTCGCCCAAGGCCGCCGTTCACACCCACCGCGACGTGCTGGCTTATTGCGAGACCTGGCCGCGCCACGTGCTGCGCGCCACGCCTGATGACATCGTCATGGGTTCGCCGCCGCTGGCTTTTACTTTCGGGCTGGGCGGCTTGCTGATCTTCCCGATGTGGGCCGGCGCGTCGGTCCTGTTTCCCAGCTTGCCTTACACGCCACAGGCCATGGTGCAGCTGCTGGCCGACTTTGGCGCCACGATCTGCTACACCGCGCCCACTTTTTACAGGCAGATGGCCATGTTTGCGCGTGAAACGCCTATGCCCCGGCTGCGCGTGTGTGTGAGTGCGGGCGAGGGCCTGCCCGACGCCACGCGCCAGCTCTGGAAAGAAGCCACCGGCATCGAGATGACCGATGGCATTGGCGCCACCGAAATGTTTCATATTTTCATTTCTTCGCCGCCAGAAGAAATGCGGCGCGGCGCCATCGGCAAGGTGGTACCGGGCTACAGCGCCAAGGTGGTCGACGCCGAAGGCCGTGAGTTGCCACGCGGCAGCATCGGCAAGCTGGCGGTGATGGGCCCGACCGGCTGCCGGTACATGCAGGACGAGCGCCAGCAAAAGTACGTCAAGGCCGGCTGGAATTACCCGGGGGACGCCTTCATTCAAGACGCAGATGGTTACTTTTTCTTTCAGGCCCGCGACGACGACATGATTGTCACTTCAGGTTACAACGTCGGCGGCCCTGAGGTCGAGGACGCACTGCTCAAACATCCGGCCGTGGCCGAATGTGGCGTGATCGGTGTGGCTGACGAAGAGCGCGGCATGGTGGTCAAGGCCTTTGTCGTGCTCAAGACCGACCAGTCCGGTGACGCCGCCATGGTCAAGACCCTGCAAGACCACGTCAAAGCCACGCTGGCCCCGTTTAAGTACCCGCGTCAGATCGCATTTGTAGCTGCCTTGCCGCGCACCGATACGGGCAAACTACAGCGATTCAAGCTTCGCCAGATCTGATTCCAGCCAAATTTTTCAAGCCATTAAAACCCCTCCAACCCGCTATGAAAACACTCACCCCCCCCGATTGGCTTGCGCCCAAAGGTTATGCGAACGGCGTCATGGCGCGTGGCAGCCTGATCTTTGTGGGCGGCCAGATCGGCTGGAACGCCCAACAGCAGTTTGAGAGCGATGACTTCATCGCCCAGACGCGCCAGGCTCTGCTCAACATCGTGGCAGTGCTGCGCGCCGGCGGCGCCGGACCCGAGCATATTGTGCGCATGACATGGTATGTGATTGATCGCCATGAATACAGCGCCCGGCTCAAAGAGTTGGGTACGTTTTACCGCGAGATCATCGGTAAAAACTTCCCCGCCATGAGCTGCGTCGAAGTCAGCGGCCTGGTTGAAGACCGCGCCAAAATAGAGATCGAAGTCACGGCAGTGTTGCCGGACTGAGCGCGGCAGCACTGGCCAGGCTTAATTCGTCCAGCAATTCATTCATGGGTTGTCGCCTCACGCTGCTCGGGCGCTGCCTCCACCGGCGTGCAAACAAACGCCAGGCTGAAGCCGATTGCAAGCTCATGCCGCCATAACGCAACTTAACCCAGCCACCTTTGGCCAATTTCTGTAAGCACTCAGAAAACAAGGTGCGCGAAACACCACATACTGCTGCTATTTGATCTTGCGAGAGGCAGATGTCTACCGCGTCTTCTGGATGTTGCTTCCAGTCCAAAGCAAAAGAATGGGACTGATTCACGGCGAACTGCGCCAGACCCATGACGACGCGTAGCGGCATACCACCGAGCCTTAGGAGCAGTTGCAATTCAGTGTGCTGCTCCACGCGTCTGGCCAATAGCTGCACCATGAATCGCATGAATTCCGGCTCCTCACGCAGCGCATCCTCCAGGCAAGATTGCCGCATACCGATCAACTCGACCGGCGTCATGCAAACATAATCCACCTGTCCAGGTTTCCCGCCTAGAAGCGCCTGTTCGCCGAACCAGGCATTGGGACCATGCACATTCAGCGGCATCATCCCGCCATGCGCCATCGGTTCAGCGGCAGCAACGAAACCATTCATGACGCAGTTCCAATCCAGCACAGGCCGGCCTTTGCCCCAGATGATCTCGCCTGCCTCATAAGATCGGATCGATAGCAAAGGGAGTATTTTCAAAATACGCTGCTCGCTCAACTGCACATCGCGCAGCAGTTGCTTGGCAAATTGAGACACGTAGGTTTGCCTGCTATTTAAGAGTCATTTTTTACTATTTTAACAGGCCATAGTTTATTAAAGTATTCTTAATTTTCAGAGTTCGCTTGTGCTGTGGCCGCTCTGTTTTGCCGGGCTGAATGGCAGCGGAAACAAAAAAGCCCTCTGCTAAGAGGGCTTCGTTGACAAGCTAGGTGCT
>CAXNEG010000117.1:0-5489 GCA_964201305.1 Polaromonas sp. | reverse complement strand
CAGGTTTAAAAATTTGTCCTGGCTGAAGTTGGCTTCCATTTGCAGCGGGCGCCCCAGCTCGCCGGAATGGATCATTTCCATGGCGCGGATGATGGGCGGCTCAAAGCGCCGCTCATGGCCCACGGCCAGTGTCAGCCCGCGCGCGTTGACAGCGGCCATGGCGGCCAGCACCTCGCTGCGATGCAGGGCCAGCGGCTTTTCGCAAAAAATGTGTTTGCCGGCCTCGGCCGCCTGAATCATTTGTGCGCCATGCTGGGTGTGCGGCGTGCACAAAACCACGCCTTCAATGCGCGGGTCGGCCAGGGCGGCCGCCAGGTCCGGCAAAAAATCCACGCCAAGGTCTTGCGTGAAGCTGCGGCCGGCTTGCGCGTTCAGGTCACTGCCGGCCACCAGCGTCAGCACATTGGAGTTTTTGATCAGCTTAGAGATGGTCTGGCCCCACCAGCCCAGGCCGATGACGGCGACTCTGAATTTTTGGTTGTTGGACATGCAAATAAAGTTAAAACAGGGTGAATGAATCCGAGCGTCAATTTATCAGTCTATCAACACAAGGGCAAGCGAGATGACCCGTAGGTCGGGCTCAAAGCTTCAGAACTTCAGAATAATCGGCGCCAGCGCATCGCCCTGCGCCAGCACGCGGCCGATGACGGCCGTGTGCGCATAACCCAAGGTTTTCAGGGCCGCCACACAAGCCTGGGCTTTGCCGGCCGGCACACTGGCCAGCAAACCGCCGGCGGTCTGCGGATCAAAAATCAGAGGGTAGTTCGGGTGCGCCACGGCCTCTTCCTGGTTGCGCAGCGCGCGGCGCAGCCGCACATTGGCCGGTTGCAAAGAGCTCAAAATACCGGCGGCGCTGGTTTCTTGCGCGCCGTCCAGCAGCGGCAGCGCGTTCAAATCGATCTCAGCGTCCACGTTGGAAGGCCGCGTCATCTCGACCAGGTGGCCCAGCAAGCCGAAGCCGGTCAGGTCCGTGCAGGCGGTAGCGCCATGCTTTTGCAGGCAGACAGCGCCCAGCCGGTTGGACTGCACCATCGAGGCCAGCGCCGCATCGATCCAGCGGCCGCGGGTTTTGAGCAGCGCATGCGCGGCAAACAAGGTGCCGGTGCCAATCGGTTTGGTCAGCAGCAGCAGGTCACCGGCTTTCATACCGCCCTTGACCATCACGCCGCGCAGATTTTCATCGACCAGGCCGTTGACCGCAAAACCCAGCGCCAGCTCTTTGCCTTCGCCGGTGTGACCGCCCACCAGCGCGCAGCCGGCTTCGTTGAGCACCTCGACCGCGCCTGTCATCATCTGGAACAGAGTGTCCTCGACCTTGGCTTCCAGCCCCGAAGGGACCGTGCAAACGGCGGTGGCCGTCTGCGCCTGACCGCCCATCGCAAAGATGTCGCCCAGCGCGTGGTTGGCCGCGACCTTGCCAAAAATATACGGGTCGTCAATGAATGCGCGGAAAAAATCCACGCTGTGCACCATGGCCTGGCCGGGCGGCACGCGCACCACAGCGGCGTCGTCGGGCGCGTGCAAGCCGATCAGCACGTCAGCGCGCTCCACCGGCGCAAGCGCCCCCAGCGCACGCGAGAGCACCGTGGCGCCCACCTTGGCGCCGCAGCCGCCGCAGCGCATGGCAATCGCCGAGATCGCTTGTGCGGCCTCATCGGCGTCGAGCTTGACGGTGCTGGCCGGTGCCGGCGCACTTGCTGCCGACATCGGCGCCAGCTCTTTGAATTTGGCCATGAAGTCGCGGTCGATTCGGTCCTTCCAGCGCCACAGCCAGGTGCTCAGCAGGCCCGTGCCCGAACCCAGGCCCCAGCCGCCGCGCGAGGCCACGGCAAAGCGGTCGCCGGTGCTGATCAGGGCCAACCAGCTGCGCTGCGGCCGGTAAGCCCGCAGCGCGGCATCCTCAGTGGACAGTCGCAAATTCATGGCCAGTGGTTTGCCCTGGCGTACCGCAAAAACACCGGCTTTTTCCAACGGTCGGTCCACCATGCTGGCAATGTCACCGGCGGCAAAAACCCGCGCATCGCTGATGCTTTGCAATTGCGCGTTGACTTGAATAAAGCCGTCTGGGTCCAGCGCCAGACCGGTCTGCTGCAACCAGGCTGCGCCGGCGGCCTGGGTGACCCAGATGATCTCGTCCATCGCCATCACCCGACCGTCTGCCGTTTGCAGCGCTTTGGCAGAGACTTGGGTGACGGGACTGCCGCAGTGCATGAGCACCTGCCGCTCGGTCAGCACAGCTTCAAAGCTGCGGCGCACACCGGCGCTGTGCGTGGGCAGTATGTGCGGGCTGCTGGTGAACAGGTGAAAGTTCAACTCGTTCGGATCGCGGCCCTGCATGCGCAGCTCGCTGCGCAGCCGGTGCTGGATGGCCAGTGTGAGCTCAACCCCGCCGGCACCGCCACCGACCAGCGCAATGCGCGTCTTGCCCGGCTGGCTGCGCACGCGCTCAAGCAAGGCCAGCCAGCGTTCGTTGAAAAGATGAATCGGCTTGACCGCCACCGCGTGCTCGGCGGCACCTGGAACCCGGCTCATCTGCGGCGTCGAACCGATGTTGATGCTGACCCGGTCATAGGGCACGGGCGGCCGGTTTTTGCACAGCACCTTGCCACTGGCGCGGTCCAGGCCGATCACCTCGTCCTTGAAAAAACGCGCACCGGCAAAGCTGGCCAGCGTGCGCAGGTCGATGTGCACCTCGTCATAGTTGTAGTGGCCCGCGATGTAGCCTGGCAGCATGCCCGAGTAAGGCGTGTGGCTGTCGCGGCAGATCAACGTCAGGCGCACACCCGGCATGGGTTTCATGCCCCACATTTTGAGCACGACAGCATGGCTGTGGCCGCCGCCGACCAGCACAATATCGCGCAGGACCGGCTGTTCACTCGATTGCATCAAAGACCTTGTTCATGTTGTTTCGTTCATGCCTGTAGTTCAAGCTGTCAGCGCCTGTACCAGGCTGTGCAGCGCAGCGGCCTCTTGCGCCGGTGCAAAAAGCGGCGCGCGCAAAGCGCATTGCGCTCTTAAGTGTGCCAGCCACTGAGCGTCATCGCGGCAGCGCCGTAGCAAATCCGCCAAGCCCTGCGCATGGCCGGGCTCAAAGTAGCCGGCATAGTCTTCGCCCAGCATGCCGACATTGCCGGGAATGCGCGAGGCCAGTACCGGCGTGCCACTGCACACCGCCTCCATCACCACATGGGCGCCGCCTTCTATTCGGCTGGCGTGCACCAACACATGCGCGCGTTGTATGTGCCGGCGCGTGGCTGCGTGCGGCTGGCCGTCCAGCCAGCGGTACAGCGGACATGCTAAGGCGCAGGCCTGGGCCTGCTCGCCCAGGTCTGCGTCCAGCGCTTGACCGATGTGGTCGATAAAGAGGCCGCTCTCGCCCGCCAGCAAATGCGCTGCTTCAAACAGCGTTTCGGGCGATTTTTCTTGGCGCAAATGACCCACCATCAGGGCGCGTAATTGCGTGCCCGGAGGCGGCTTGTGCACGGGTGCCAGCGCAGGGGTGGACTGGAAAATAACACGCGTCTTGCTGCGCAGCTCAGCTGGCATGGCCTCGGGGCCGCGCTCTTGCAAAACCACCAGTTGCGCAGCCAGTGCCACAGAGCGTTGAGCTACTGCGTCGGTTTGGATGTCTCTGTACAGGTCGGTGCCGGTGAGTACCACCGCCAGCCCCTGCGCACCCGCAGGACGCGCAGCCCAGGCGGCCACCGAATCGGCTGAGCGGCGTGCATGCAATGCCAGCATCACAACGTCGGGCCTTGCACCGGCCCTGCGGGCGGCCGGGTCAGGCCAGGTCTTGACAATGCGCACATCGTGCGGCGTCAACAGGCTTTGCCAGCGGTGTGCAGTTTGCCAGTTGCCGTTGTTGGCATCGGCCAGCGCCGGGCTGACGATGACGATACGCATAGGCCCGACGTGTGCATTGACCGCGTGCATGACCGGCCTCAGGCCGCCGCCCAGAACACGGCGAACCAGCCGCGTTCATCGGTCCAGGCCCGGGTTTGTGCAAAGCCGGCTGAGAGCAGCAATTTTGCAAAATCGGCCTGTCGCCATTTGTAGGAGTTTTCGGTGTGGATGCGCTCATCTTTGGCAAAACGCCGCTCGCCGCCGGGCCAGCTGACAGTGACAGCGCGCAGCGCCTGCAGATGCATTTCGATGCGCGAATCTGCTTCGTTGAAAAAAGCCATATGCTGCCAGTCGGCCAGCTTGAAATTGCTATCGATCACGGCATTGAGGTGCATCAACAAATTACGGTTAAAGGCTGCCGTCACGCCCAGTGCATCGTCGTAAGCGGGCTCGAGCAAGGCGCGCGGCTTGCACAGATCAACGCCGATCAGCAAGCCACCGCCCTCACAGGCGCTGCGCAGTTGCTGCAAAAAATGCAAGGCCGCTTCAGGCGTGAAATTACCAATGCTTGAGCCCGGGTAAAAAAGTACATGGGGGCCCGCACCCGCTTGAGGCGGCAAGGAAAACGCGCTCGAAAAATCCATGCCCACGCCCACCATCGGCAAGCCTGGATGCTGCGCTTGCAAGCTGCCCAGCGCCTGGCGTAAAAACGCCACCGAAATATCGACTGCCACATAGCGTGCCGGTGCAAAAGCCTGAAACAAGCCGGCCGCCTTGGCACAGTTGCCGGCACCCAGGTCCACCAAGGTGGCAGTAGCTGGTTGCAAGGCCGCCATGTCCGCTGCATGCGCCCTGAAGATGGCAGCTTCTGTGCGCGTTGGGTAGTATTCGGGCAGCTCTGTGATGGCCTCAAACAGCCGCGAGCCCAGTGCGTCATAAAGGTATTTCGGCGAAGTGAAAGCCGCCGGCGCCAGCAAACCGGCGATCAACTCAGCGCGCACGGCGGCATGGTTTTCGCGGTGCAGCTCGACGAATTCAGGTCGCACTGTGCCCGTGGCAGCAAGCGAAAAATCAGCAGTTAAATCAGACATGAAAGGACTGTAGCAGGGGGCCTTGGTTCAGCCTCGCATGAAGTCGTGAAACTTGCGCAGCCAGCCCAGCAGGCGTTCGGGCTGGTGGGCGCGCTTCCAGCTGCCAGCGACGTATTTATTGGCCTCGGCCCGTGTCGGGTAGCTGTGGATGGTGCCCAGAATCTTGTTCAAGCCCAGGCCATGCTTCATGGCCAGCACGTATTCGGCCAACAGTTCACCGGCCTGGCTGCCGACGATGGTGACACCCAAAACAGTGTCTTTGCCGGGCACCGTCAGCACCTTCACAAAGCCCTGGGTCTGGCTGTCGGCGATGGCGCGGTCCAGCTCGGCCAGATCAAACAGCGTTCGTTCAAAGGGGATGCCTTGGGCCAGGGCATCTTGCTCGTTCAGGCCGACGCGCGCGACTTCGGGGTCCACAAAGGTGGTCTGCGGCATCACGCGGTAGTCAACCTTGAATTTTTTAAAACTGCCAAACAGCGCATTGACCACCGCATACCAGGCCTGGTGCGCCGCCGCATGCGTGAGCTGGTAGGGCCCGGCCACGTCACCGGCGGC
>CAXNEG010000116.1:0-5490 GCA_964201305.1 Polaromonas sp. | reverse complement strand
GGTGCCCACGATTTCACTGTTTGAAGTGCAGCGGGTGCTCAGCCGCAGCCTGCCCGCCGACCTGGTGAAACGCTGCCTGGACGTGATGCGACTGGGCCGGGTGCTCGATTTCACCGATGCGCGCGCGGTTGCCGCTGCCCACATTGCCGCGCGCCACAAACTGGCCATGGCCGACTCGGCGATGTACGCCATGGCGCGTGAGTTTGATGCCAGCTTCTGGACGCAGGATGCGGACTACCAGGGGCTGGACGGCGTGCGCTACCAGCCCAGACCCGGCGCCCGAGCCTGACGCCGGGCGCGGCCAGCGGTTCAGACCAGGTTTTTGCGGAAAAACGTCAGCGTCTTGTCCCAGGCCTTGGCTGCGGCCTTGGCGTCGTACTTCAGGTAAGCCAAGTTGTTGCTGTCTGCCTCCTCGTTGGCAAACGCGTGCTTGGCCGCGTAGCGGTCGAAGGAAAACGCCACACCTGCCGCCGTGAGCTTTTGCTCCAGGGCGTCCACCCCCGCAATCGGAAACACATCGTCGTCAATAGCCCAGCTGCCCATCAGCGGCACCTTGATCTTGCTGGCATCCACATACTCCAGCGGCGGGTAGCCGTACCACACGGCTGCCGCGTCCAGCTCTGGCACAAACACGCTGGACAAGAGCGTCAACGCGCCGCCCATGCAATAGCCGGTCACGCCGACTTTGGGTGCGCCTGCTGCCTTGAGGAATTGCACTGCACCACGAATATCCTGACTGGCCGCATCACCAAAATTCAGGCCGTCCATCAAATGCTTGGCCTCGTTTTCTTCAATCGCGAGTTGGCCCTTGTACAAATCTGGCACCAAAGCCTGGTAGCCCTGCTGCGCTAAGCGCTCAGCCACTTGCTTGATCTGGTCGTTGAGCCCCCACCATTCCTGAATGACCACGATAGCCGGCGCCATGTGCCCCGAAGCAGGTTGCACCAGATAGCCTGAAGCGGCTTGCCCATCAGGGCGATTGAACTCAATTATTTGACCCATTTGAAGCTCCATAGCTTGATGTGAAGAAGCGCGAACGCACCACATTTGCTGCCCGTTCGCGCGCAAGAAAACTCAATTGGCCTTTGGGCGGCCGTAGTTTGCAGTGAAGCTGGCCTTGGCAATGGAATTACCGTTGATCATGTAGCCAGCCAAAGCAGCGGTAGCATCACCGGGGATTTCAAGTTTTTCGGTCTTCAAAGCATGTACCGTGAAGATATACCGGTGTGGCTTATTGCCTTGCGGAGGGCATGTGCCGCCCCAGCCTGCGACGCCGTAATCAATGCGCACGTGGCTTGCGCCTTGAGGCAAATTAGCGCCACCTACCGCGCCAGCATTTGACTTGAGCCCAGTCACAGTGGCTGGCAGGTTGATCACAGACCAATGCCACCAGCCTGAGCCGGTCGGCGCGTCCGGGTCATACACCGTCACTGCGAATGATTTGGTGCCAGCGGGTGCGCCGCTCCAGTTGAGTCCAGGTGACTTGTTTTCACCGGCGCACCCAAAACCGTTGAATTCAAATTTCTTGTCTATCAGGCTACCGGCCTTGATGTCTGGGCTGCTGAGTTGAAAGTCAGCGGCATGGATGAGGGTAGATGCACCGATCAGTGCTGCTGCAAGTAAAGTGTTTTTCATACAGGTCTATCAAATAGAGTGAAGGAACCTGAATGGTGCGCTTTAGTTTGCCGCTGGATTAGCCCGAAGACGTCAAATGTTGTGCGCTGGGGTTCAAGCATTCACGGACGCAGATGAGAAGGCGCAAACCCAAAGCGTTTGCGAAACGCCGCTGAGAACCGGCTGTGAGATTCATAGCCACAGCGCGCAGCGACCTCTGCTACCTGCAAGCCGCTGTCCTGCAGCAATGCCATGGCCGTTTCAAGCCGGACCTCGCGCAGACACTGGCTGAACGATCCCGAATCCTCCGCCAATCGGCGTTGCAGGGTACTCGCACTTTGGTGAAACGTGCTTGCTACTTCGTCAAGTGTCCAGCCGGCGTGTGGTCGCTGGGCCATCAATCGGCGCACGCGCTCAGCCCAGCCCAACTCCTTGGGCGCGGCGAATACGAGACCGCGCTCCGCCAGTAAAAGCAAAACTTCGAACATGCGGTGCTCGCAGATGGCGTGCGAGGTTTCGTGGTCTGCCAGTGCAGCAAGTGCATGCGTGAATGTTGCAGCGAATGCGCCGTCAGCGACTGAGCTGGCAGACCCCTGCAAAGCAGACGCTGCCGAAAAGTGGCCGAATCTTTTATGAAATTTCTCGATAAGCGAAGGTGTAAAACCAATCAACCGAGCCTCATAGCGACCACCTGGTTTAGCTTCATTGACCATGTCCCATTGAGTCAAGCGCGAAATCAGAAAAACGCGCCCGGCTGGAAAATTCACCTCACCGGCGGGAGCCAGCAATCTTTTGTGACCCGACATGACCCACCCGACCAGATCGTCGCGCACAACCGCCGTGCGGACGACGTGCGACACCGCCGTGGAGATGGTCTGAGCGCTGGCCTCGCGAAATAAACCCATACATCAGAGTCAAAAAATTAGTCAGCCTTGATGCCAGCCGCCTGGATCGTTTTGCCCCAAAAGTCGGTGTCGCTTTTGACCAAGGCTTCAAGTGCAGCTGGCGCAAGATAACGCAACTCTATCCCGGCGGTGTCCGCCCTGGCCTTTGTCTCTGGCATGTCCAACGCTGCCTTGATTTGACCGCTCAGCTTGGTAACGATGTCAGTTGGCGTGCCAGCTGGGGCGAAGATACCGACCCATGCCTCAAGTTCAAAGCCTTTGAGGCCAGCTTCCGACGCGGTAGGCACAGAAGGCAACCCCGGGTGGCGCGTTTTGCCCGCAACGGCAAGCCCCTTCAGCTTACCGGCCTTGATATGGCCCATGACCGAGGGCGGCGTGGTGATGAAAACCTGCACTTGCCCGCTCAGCACATCCAAGACGGCTGGGCCTGAGCCGCGGTATGGGATATGAACCATGCTGGTCTTGGTTTGAAGCTTGAACATTTCAGTGCCGATGTGTGAAAGCGACCCATTGCCCTGGCTGGCGTAGCTGAGCTTGCCAGGATGAGACCTGGTGTGTTTGATGAACTCAGACAGGTCGTTCGCGGGTACCGATGGATGCACGGCAATGACATTGGTGGCCACGGTGATCATGGCCACAGGGACAAAGTCCTTCTGCGCCCAAGGCAGCTTAGGGGTCAGATGCGGGTTGCCAACATGGTAAGCCGAATAAGAATTGAGCAGGGTGTAGCCATCGGGATTTGCACGCGCAACGGCTTGGTAAGCGACATTGCCGCTGCCTCCTCCGCGGTTGTCAATCACGACGGATTGGCCGGCTACTTTGGCAAGTGCTTCTGACAAGAGACGTGCTGATGCATCAACAAAGCCGCCTGGTGGATTGGGCACAACCAACACAATGGGTTTGCTTGGGTAGTCCTGTGCGGATGCCAGACCGCTGAGTATGAAGATACCCATACCCAAAAATCCCACGCGCCAATTTAGGGTCTTTTTCATCATGATCTCCTCCTATTTATTTTTAAAAAAAGCGATGGTTAGAACCGACCAGACAACAACGCGCCAGCACCGGGGACGCGTGATTCCAAGCCCAGCTGTTTCAAAATAGACCAGGTGGTGCACACCGCGCTGGAGACCACGGGCAGGCCACTGGCCGCCTCGATCAAAGGAACAGCCGCCAGGGACGGCATTTGCACGCAGGCTGAAGCCACGATGGCGTCTGCACCTTGCACATTCAGCTGCTTCCACAGTTCGGCCGGTGCCTTCGGGTCGCGCGCGCCCACGGCCAGGTTGTCATGGATTTCCAGCGACACACTGTCAATGACCTCAATGCCTTCGTTCTCAAGATAGTTGATCACCAACTGGGTCAGGGGCTTCATGTAAGGCGCGATGATGGAAACCCGCTTCGCACCCATGGCACGCAAACCGTCAACCAAGGCCCCGGCACTGCTGGTGACCGGGGCAGCCCCGCCATTGGCGGCGGTGACGCCGTGCAAGCGCTGCTGTGAAACGCGGTGGTAGCCCAAACCCATGCTCATGATGGCCACCAAGCAGGCGTAAGCCATCACATCCATGCGCGCATCCGACAACTCCAACGCGCAGCGGTCCGAGTCGCGGTCCATAGCGGCCAATTGTTCAGGGGTCACTTCCATCATCCGCATACGGCTGGAATGGAAGGTGAAGCGCTCTGCAGAAATACTTTCACGGGCGCGCAACATAGCCGGAATCTCGGTTTCCATCGTGGTGTTGGAGCTGGGGACGATCAGGCCGACACGGTATGCAGGTTGAGTGTTCATCTGTTGAAAAGCTGTTGAATTGGCTTGAATTTTGGATACCTATATCGATACGGTCCAATACATAATTAAGACTTATCTATAGCGTTAAGGTATGAATCATGGAAATGCGGCAACTGCGCTATTTCACTGTTCTGGCCCAGGAGCTGAGCTTTACCCGTGCTGCGCACAAGCTGCATGTGTCGCAACCGCCGCTGAGTTTTCAGATCGCCAGCTTGGAAGAGGAACTGGGCACCCGGCTGTTTGACCGCACCAGCCGCAGTGTGCAGTTGAGCGCGGCAGGCACCGCTTTTTTGCCCCACGCGCGCGCAGTTCTAGAACGGCTGGAGCAGGCGCGCACCCAGGTACGGCAAGTGGCTCAAGGCTTTGAGGGCAGCGTGCACATGGGCCTGGCGGGCTCGCACTTTTTGGGACCGCTGCCGCACTTCATTGCTGCGTTCCGTCAAAGCCGGCCCAAAGTGGACCTGGTTTTGCATGAAATGATGCCCACCGACCACCTGCAAGCGCTGCACGACGGCACGGTAGACATCAGCCTCATGCGCAGTCCCTCCGAGCATCCGGGCCTGCAGGCGCAGCTGCTCTGGCGCGATCCGGTTGTCGCCGCGCTGCCGCTGGGCCACCGGTTGGCCGGGCGAAAGCGGATTGAGCTGGCGGATTTGCAAGACGACGCTTTTGTCATGCTGCGCCCGGGGTCTTCGGTCTACGCGCAAAAGGTGTTTGATGCTTGTGTGGCCGCGGGTTTTGTGCCCCGCGTGGTGCAGCAAGTCATAGAGGCGCCGGCCATGGTGAATCTGGTGGCCGCCGGTTTGGGTGTGGCGCTGGTGCCGGCCTCTATGGCACGCATGCACAAAGACGGCGTGGCCCTGTGCCCCTTGTCTGGCAGCAAGCTGCACGGCGACGTGCACGCCTTGCGTCGGGTGGGGGCTGCGCAGCCTGCAGTACTGGAGTGTTTTCAAGCCCTCAACGGCTGGGCACAAACGAACCCCCTGGGCGCACGCTAGCCCCTGGGCCGGCACGCACGGTTGCTCAGCTTGAGCTGTGTTGCTGCGCGGGAGCCAGCGCCAGCAGCATCGCGTCGCCGTAGCTGAAAAACCGATAGCGTTCGGCAATCGCGTGTTCGTACAGCGCCATGATGTGCGCATGGCCCGCGAAGGCGCTGACCAGCATCATCAAGGTGCTTTTGGG
>CAXNEG010000115.1:0-5542 GCA_964201305.1 Polaromonas sp. | reverse complement strand
ACGCACTTTGCGCGCTTTCTGGTCGATACCGGGGTGTGCAAAGAAACGGCGGATGTCTTTCGCAAATACCTCACCGAGGGCAAGCCCGGCTTTGTGCCGCACCGCTGGGCCACGCTGCAAAACGCCGTGGGCTGGATCACCCGCGCGCACGGCGTGGCCGTGATTGCTCACCCGGCGCGCTACAAGTTCACACCCAACGACGAGTACGCGCTGTTCACCGAATTCAAAAACCACGGCGGCCAGGCGGTCGAGGTGGTGACCGGCAGCCACAGCGCGCTGGAATATGTGAAATACGCTGAGACGGCCATGGAGTTTGGTCTGGCGGCTTCGCGCGGCAGCGACTTTCACAGCCCCGACGAGAGCCACACCGACCTGGGCACCCTGCCCTTTTTGCCTGGCACGCTCAAACCCGTGTGGGAACTGTTGGCAGACCGCATCCAGTGAGTTCCAGCCCGGCACGGCCGTCGGTGCTGACCGGCATTGCATTGGTGGTCACGGCGATGGCGTGCTTTGCATCGCTGGACACCATCGCCAAACTCATCAGCACCAGCTTGCCGCTTTTGATGGCGATCTGGTTTCGGTACTCCTTTCAGGCCATCGTCACCACATTGGTCGTGGTGCCGCGTTTCGGCGTGGCGGTGCTCAAGACGCAGCACCCCCGGTTCCAGATGTTGCGCGGCTTACTGCTGGTAATCACCAGTTTTTTTGCGTTTGGCAGCCTCAAATACCTGCCGGTAGCCGAGTTCACCGCCATTGGCACGCTGGTGCCGCTGGTCATCACGCTGCTGGCGGCACGCATGCTGGGCGAGCAGGTGTCCAAACTGCGCTGGGTGTTGGTATTGGGCGGTTTTGCCGGGGCCATGCTGATCATCCGCCCGGGCGGCGCTAACTTTATTTGGCCCATGCTGCTGCCGCTGGGCGCCGTGGTCAGCTACTCCTGGTTTCAGCTGCTGACCGGCCACATGGTCAAGACAGAAAACCCGCTGACCATGCATCTGTACACCGGGTGGGTCGGCACGCTGGTGGCATCTTTGATGCTGCCTTTTGTGTGGATGAACCCAACGCAAACAGAGCTGGGCATGCTCTTGCTGATGGGGGTACTGGGCACTGTGGGCCACTATTTTTTGATCCTGGGCTACACGCGCACACCGGCATCTAACTTGACGCCCTATTTGTATGCGCAGATCGCTTTTGCCATGCTGGGCGGCTGGCTGGTGTTTGACCAAGTGCCGGACAACTGGGCGCTGGCGGGCATTGCCGTGATTGCCGTGTGCGGTGTGGCCGGTACCTTGCTCACCAGTTACGAAAGCCGGATGCTGGGCCAACTCCCTGTGAAGACTTTGGAATCCTGAGCGCAGCAGCGGGTCTCACGTCATGGCCCAATTTTTTGAAGTGCATCCCGACAACCCCCAAGCACGGCTGCTCAAGCAAGCGGCAGCCCTGCTGGCCGGTGGTGCTGTGGCGGCGGTGCCTACAGATTCGAGCTACGCGCTGGTTTGCCACTTAGACGACAAGGCGGCGGCTGACACATTGCGGCGGATTCGTGGCGTGGACGACAAACACCCGCTGACGCTGCTGTGCCGCGACCTGAGCGAGCTGGCCAACTATGCGCGCGTAGACAACAAGCAGTTCAGGCTGCTCAAGGCGGCCACGCCGGGGCCTTACACCTTCATTCTGGAAGCCAGCAAAGAAGTGCCGCGTCGCCTGAGCCACCCTTCGCGCAAGACCATCGGCCTGCGCGTGCCCGCGCACAAAACCTTGCAGGCGCTGCTGGAACTGCACGGCGCGCCCCTGCTGGCCACCACCTTGATACCGCCAGGGCAGACCGAACCGCTCAATGACGCGCAAGACATACGCCGGCTGTTCGAGCATGCGCTGGCGGCCGTGATCGATGCCGGCGCCTGCCCCATGCAAGCCACCACAGTGATTGACCTCACGGCCATGGGTACGGGCGGCGATGCCGTGGTGCTGCGCCAGGGACGCGGCGAAGCGGCTGTGCTGGGGCTGTGAGACGGACTCAAGCGCTTGCGTCTGAGACAATCCAGCCATGGACTTCAACAACCTGATTCAAACAATTTCCATTTACGCGCTGCCGGTGATTTTTGCCATCACGGTGCATGAGGCCGCCCACGGCTATGTGGCCCGCTACTTTGGTGACAACACGGCCTGGGTGCTGGGGCGTGTCACGCTCAACCCGATCAAGCACATTGACCTGGTGGGCACCATCGTCATGCCGGTGCTGCTGTATGTGGCGACGGCGGGCACCTTTTTGTTTGGTTATGCCAAGCCGGTGCCGGTCAGGTTTGGTAACTTGCGCAAGCCCAAGCAACACATGGTGTGGGTGGCACTGGCCGGCCCGGGCGCCAACTTTTTGCAAGCGCTGCTGTGGGGCGTGTTGCTCTACCTGGCCAATGGCGCCGGGGTGACTGAGCGTTTTGTGCTGGAGATGTGTCGCGCCGGCATGCTGGTGAATGTGGTGATGTTTGTCTTTAACTTGTTTCCGCTGCCACCGCTGGACGGTGGGCGCATTCTGGTGGGGCTGCTGCCCTGGCGGCAGGCGCAGCTGGTCTCACGAGTGGAGCCCTGGGGGTTTTTCATTGTGATGGCACTGGTGCTGACCGGCGTGGTCAACTCTTTGTGGATGAGCCCGCTGATGGGTCTGACCTTCAGCGCATTGAAAACGCTTTTGTCTCCGCTGGCCATGCTGCTGTAGGCTGAGGTGCAGCTTCTTAAACTGATTATTTTTTACACCCCTGAACTCCCATGAGCGAATTGCGCGTACTGACCGGCATCACCACTTCGGGTACCCCCCATCTGGGCAACTATGTGGGCGCAGTGCGCCCGGCAGTGCGCGCCAGTCTGGCACCAGGCGTCGAGAGCTTTTACTTTCTGGCCGACTACCACGCGCTGATCAAAGTGGGCGAGCCTGAGCGCATACAGCAGTCCACGCTGGAGATTGCCGCCACCTGGCTGGCCGCCGGTCTGGACCCGGAGCGCGTGACCTTTTACCGCCAGTCTGACATTCCCGAAATCACCGAGCTGACCTGGCTGCTGACCTGCGTGACCGGCAAAGGCTTGCTCAACCGCGCCCATGCGTACAAGGCCTCGGTCGATAAAAACACCGCCGCCGGCCATGACCCGGACGCCGACGTGACGGCCGGCCTCTTCATGTACCCGGTGCTGATGGCGGCAGATATTTTGATGTTCAAGGCGCACCAGGTGCCGGTCGGGCGTGACCAGATCCAGCACATTGAAATGGCGCGCGACATTGCCCAGAGCTTTAACCACCTTTATGGCGAGCAGCTGGTGCTGCCCGAAGCACTGATCGAGGCCTCGGTGGCCACTTTGCCCGGTCTTGACGGCCGCAAGATGAGCAAAAGCTACGACAACACGATTGCGCTGTTTGCCCCACGCGAGCACTTGCGCAAGCAAATCGCCGGCATCGTCACCGACTCGCGCGCACCGGGCGAGGCCAAAAGCTGCGAAGGCTCGGCGTTGTTTGAGATTTACCAGGCCTTTGCCCGCGAAGCGGAAACCGCCGCCTTGCGCCAGGCCTTTGCCGACGGCATTGCCTGGGGTGACGCCAAGCAAATGCTGTTTGAGCGCATTGACCGCGAAGTCGCGCCCATGCGCGAAAGCTATCTGGCTTTCATGGGCAACCCGGGCCAGCTCGAAGACATCTTGCAGGCCGGCGCGGCCAAGGCGCGCAGATTGGCCACGCCATTCATGACCAGCCTGCGCCAGAGCGTGGGCCTGCGCAAGCTGGGCAGCCAGAGCGCCTCCCGCATCGCCAAGCCGGCCAAAGCATCTGTGGCCAGCCTCAAACAATACCGCGAAAAAGATGGTCTCTTTTATTTCAAGCTGGTCGATGCGCGCGGGCGCCTGCTGCTGCAAAGCCTGAGCTTTGAGTCACCCCGCCAGGCGGCCGAGGCGATTGCGCTGCTGCAAACACAGGGCGCGGCCGCCTTGACCAGCCTTGCAGCCCAAATACAACAAATCGATGGCGTCAGTCCCGACGAAGTGGCCCAGGCTTTGGCTCAACTGACTTAGGAAAATCACCAAATTCACCACGATTTCATTGCCCCCGAGATGGGGATTCGAACTCATAGAAAAGTTTCTAATTTTAAGAACCATTAATCCAAACGGGGTTGTTTCGTGTATGCTTTCTTTGTTAAAACTAAATTTTGAGAATTTTTATGAGCATTTTTGTGATCGATGACCATCCCTTGATGCGCGAAGCGGTTGTGATGTTGATACGCAGAATCAACAGTAATGCCAAAATCGTTGAACTCGACAGGGTCGCAGCGATTGCCCCCGCGGTTGAGACCCATGGCGTTCCTGAACTCATCTGCCTGGACCTGAAACTGCCAGACACCCACGGCGTATCTGGCGTGCGCGAACTCAAGCAAAGCTACCCTACTGTGCCGCTGCTGGTACTTTCAGCCTCGCCTTCCGGTGATTTTGAAGACCTGTCCATCGAAGCCGGCGCGGACGCCTACGTGCCCAAGTCGGCCGGCGCCGGAGAAATCTCCAACGCCTTGAAGGTTTTCCTGCTTGACGACCCCGATGCCGAACCAGGCACAGCACCTGAAAAACTCTCCAAGCGCCAAAAACAACTGCTCATCATGCTCGACAAGGGTCTGAGCAACCGCGATATTGCCGAAGAACTCAAGATCAGCGAGCACACTGTCAAGGTTCACCTGTGGCGCCTGTTTCGCCGCCTGAATGTGAAAAGCCGTTCGCAAGCAAGTCACCTGGCGCGCACGCAAGGGCTGCTGTAAATTTTTGCACCTGCAGCGTACCTTGAAGCCCCGCACTGCTTTGGCATTGGCGGGGTTTTTTAACGCTGAATTTTTTTTGAGGCACCCTTTTTTCCCTAGAGCGGAAAGTTAATTTTGAACGCTGTCGCACTGCTTGCCCTGGACTGGGGCACCTCCAATCTGCGCGCCTGCTTGCTGGACGCCAAGGGCCAAGCACTCGAGCACCGCAGCGCCCCGGGGGGCGTGATGGCGGTGGCCGGCGGTGCCTTTGAACAAGCGCTGCTGAGCCTGTGCGGCGACTGGCTGACCCAACACAACTGCGCCCTGATAGCCAGCGGCATGATCGGCAGCCGCCAGGGCTGGAAAGAAGCGCCCTATATGGACTGTCCCGCCGACATCAGCAACGCGGCACGGCAACTAACGCCTGTTGCGCTCAAGCTGCCGGACGGCCAGCAACGCGTCTTGCACATTGCGCCCGGCCTGCGCTTTCAAGAACCCAGTGGCGCCTTTGACGTCATGCGGGGCGAGGAAACGCAGATCTGGGGTTCACGCCTGGCGCCAGGCAGTCGCTGCCTCTTGCCCGGCACGCATAGCAAATGGGCGTGGACAGGAGCCAAAGGCGAGGTTCTGGCCTTCCAAACCTGGATGACGGGCGAGCTTTTCGGGCTGCACACCAAGCACGGTATTTTGGGCAGGCTCATGCTGCAAGGCCAGGAACGGCTGGAAGACTTTCGCTCAGGCGTCAAACTCGGTCTGGCCAATCAATCCAAGGCCAATCATGT
>CAXNEG010000114.1:0-5577 GCA_964201305.1 Polaromonas sp. | reverse complement strand
GCAGCGTCCTTGAGCAAGCTCAGGCACAAAACCAACCTTAAAGCCTTGCCGGACTTCAGGGCTGCCATCGCCGCCAGCACCGCGCTGCGAACATGGCGGGGCGTGCCATCGCCCACCCCTACCAGCAGCAAGCGGGTCGCAGCCAAGCCCTCAGGACGATAGGATTGCAGCAAATTTCCAGGCTTGGCATCATAGTCGCCGGCGCGAATGGCAGCAGCAATAAGGCTGGAAAGCGCGTCTTTGCCGCTTGCCATGTCCTGAGGCACCAGAACCACCAGAGCGTCACATTTTTCAGTGCAGAGCCGGGCGCGGTTCAAGGTTTTGAGTTCGAAGTCCATAATTGAAGGTAGTTCCGTTATGCGAAAAAATAAATAGTCGCTCCATGTTATTCCAATCTTCGATGCGCAAAGAGTTGGCGCGCAACTTTGGCGCCACCCTGGTGGTACTGGTCACCATCATCTTGACAATTGTCTTGATTCAGACCCTAGGGCGTGCCTCCCGGGGTTTGATCAGCCCGCAAGACGTCATGCTCATCATGGCGTACGCAGCTTTGGGGCGTTTACCGGCCATTCTGACCTTGTCGCTTTTTATCGCCATGCTCAGCACGCTGTCCCGCATGTACCAGGACAGCGAAATGGTGGTTTGGTTTGCCAGTGGGCGCGGTTTGTCTGCTTATTTGCAGCCTTTGCTGCGCTTTGCCTGGCCGGTGTTGGTGTTGATCACCGTCGCCGCGCTGGTCATCTGGCCCTGGACCAATCAGCAGAGCGCGAACATGAAACAACGCTTTGACCAGCGTGGTGACTTAGACCGCATTGCACCAGGCCAGTTTCAGGAGTCTGCCAACGGCCAGCGCGTATTTTTTATTGACAGTGCCTCCGAGGGCCGCGTTGGCAGCAACAACATCTTCATCGCCTCTGTCGAAAAAAACAAAAACACGGTCACAACAGCCCGCGCAGGCCGGGTTGACATAGCCAATGATGTGCAAATGCTCGTACTGCAAAACGGCCAGCGCATGGAAAACACGATAGGCAAACCAGACCTGCGTGTCACTGATTTTGAGGAATACGGCATCAACACCGGTCAACACAAGGACGTGGCATCCGAGACGACCGAAATCCGTGCGATGTCCACACTGGAGCTTTTGCAGTCGCGCAACAACAGCCACCAGGCAGAGCTGTCCTGGCGCCTCGGACTGGTTTTCAGCGCCATCAATTTTGTGGTGTTGGCACTGGCACTGGCCGCCGTGAACCCGCGCGCCGGCCGCAGCAGCAATGTTATTTTGGTGTTGCTGATCTTCATTTTGTACAGCAACCTGATCGGCCTGGGGCAAGTCTGGGTGGCCAGCGGGCGGGTTGGCTTAGGCAGCTTGTTGCTACTGATGCACGGTAGCGTGCTCATCGCCAGCTTGCTCTGGCTGGCCAAACGCAACGAAAACTGGAGTCTTGCAGACCTGCTGCCGCGCCGGCCAGTACCCGCGGCAACACTGGCAGTTAAATCTTCCGTGAAGCCATGAAAACCATTCGCAAACTGATTTACGGCGAGGTATGGATCTCCATTTTGCTGGTGAGCATTGGCTTTCTGGCTCTTTTTTCCTTGTTTGACTTGATTGATGACCTGAAGAACGTCGGTCAAAAATCAATGTTCGCCGGTGTAGAACAGGTTTACCAGCTGAGCCATTCTTTGCTTTATGTCGCTCTTTTATGGCCCAGCCGCATCTATGAGTTGATGCCTATCTCTGTGTTGATCGGCACCATCATGGTGATGGCCCGCATGGCCAAGACCTCTGAATTTACGATCTTGCGTACCAGCGGACTGGACCCTTGGCGCGCCCTCAGGCTTTTACTGGTGATCGGCAGCGTCTTTGTGGTGCTGAGTTTCGCGGTGGGTGACTACCTCTCACCCGTGACCCAACGCACGGCGCAGCTGCTCAAAGCCAAGTACCAAGGCCGTATCACCGTGGGTCAGACCGGCGCCTGGCTCAAAGAAAAGCAGCTCTATAACAATTACGTTGTGAACGTGCGGGCGCTGTCTCCAGCCAATGAGATGCAGGGCATCCGCATTTATGAGTACGACAACAAAGGGCTGGTGGTTTCACTGACAGAGGCGGGCGCAGCACAATTTGCCGCTGATCAATCCTGGACCCTGCTGAATGCCGAGCGCACTGAGTTTTTTATCCGTCCAAGTACCGACAGACTGAACAAAGCGCTGGAAACAGCCAGCATGACCCGAACCCGCCTGGACAGCTTGCGCTGGCCCACCGAGATCAGCGCCGAGATGGTCTCCGTAGCCCTGCTCAAGCCGGACCAGATGGCCACCATCGACCTCTTTAATTACGTGCAGCACCTCAAATCCAACGGTCAGTCTGCACAGCGTTATGAGATTGAATTCTGGAAAAAAGTTTTTTACCCGCTCAGCTGCCTGGTCATGGTCATCTTGTCTTTGCCATTTGCTTATCTGCACTCTCGCGCCGGAGGCATTCCCACTTATGTTTTCGCCGGCGTCATGATAGGCATCAGTTTTTTCTTGCTCAACAACGTATTTGGCTACATTGGCAACCTGCAAAGGTGGGAGCCCTGGTTGGCGGCTGCCGCCCCGGGCTTGCTTTATTCCGGCATTTCATTGATGGCTTTCGGCTGGCTGGTGCTGCGGCGTTAACACGCCGGCCTGCCTTGTTTTAACCCTACTGCAAGCCCCTGCCAAAGCGCATGACCACCGCCATCATTTTGTTTGCCCACGGCTCCAGAGACCCGCTTTGGCGACTGCCCATTGAATCGGTGGCCACTGAAATCAGGCGTCGCCACCCGGCGGCCCTGGTGAGCTGCGCCTACCTCGAGTTATGTTTGCCGAGTTTGCCCCAGGCCGCAGATGACATGGTCAGCGCTGGGGCCACCCAGATCCGCGTTTTCCCCTTGTTTCTGGGGGTCGGTAAGCACGCCCGTGAAGACTTGCCGCTGATCATCGACGAGATTCGCAGCAAACATCCCCAGGTAAGGCTTGAGTTGTTGGCCACCGCAGGCGAGTCAGCCCAACTCACTGCCCTTCTTGCAGACATCGCGCTGGCCTGATCGCCAGACTTTGGGCCCTGCCGGCCTGTTGTGCAGACTAGCGCAGTCAGCCTCGTTAAGGTCAAAATGTCATAATAAAGTTCAATATAAGTATTTATTTGATATGAACCTTCACCAATTTCGCTTTGTCCAAGAGGCTGTGCGCCGCAAGCTCAACCTGACCGAGACCGCCCGCGTTCTACACACCTCGCAACCGGGCGTTTCCAAAGCGATCATTGAGCTTGAAGAAGAATTGGGCGTAGAAATCTTTGCGCGCCACGGCAAACGCCTCAAACGCGTGACCGAGCCCGGCCAGCACGTGCTGCAAAGCATCGAACTGATCATGCGGGAAGTTGGCAACCTCAAGCGCATCGGCGAGCAGTACTCAGCGCAAGACAGCGGCACCCTGTCGATAGCCACCACCCATACCCAGGCGCGTTACGTGCTGCCGCAACCGGTAGCAAGCCTGCGCGAGGCCTTTCCGAAAGTCAATGTCAGCCTTCACCAGGGCTCGCCCGACCAGGTGGCACGCATGCTGATCGACGAGGTCGCCGAGATCGGCATCGCCACCGAATCCCTGGCGCTCTACGATGAGCTGGTCACCCTGCCTTGCTATGAGTGGCAGCACATGCTCGTTATGCCGGCCGACCATCCGCTGGCCCAGCAAAAAAGCATCACGCTGGAAGAGCTGGTCAGTCAACCCCTCATCACTTACCACCCGTCCTTCACGGGCCGCACCAAGATCGACGAAGCCTTTGCCGCCAAGCGCTTGCACCCTCGCATTGCGCTTGAGGCCATCGACTCCGACGTCATCAAAACCTATGTGCGCCTGGGCCTGGGTGTCGGCATCGTGGCTGAAATGGCGTTGCGTGACGACGGCACCAACACCGACCTGGTGACCCTGCCTGCGGGACAGCTTTTTGGCATGAATGTGGCCCGCGTCGCCTTCAAACGCAGCGCCTACCTTCGAAATTTCGTTTACAAATTTGCCGAACTGGTGAGCGACAAGCTGACCCGCGAGCTCATCACCAAAGCCATGACCGGCCGCATCAACGACTACGAAGTTTGAAAACCATGAGCCCCACCCTGACCGCTGTGCGCCAGCACACCCCGGCCCTGCAAAGCCGCCTGCCCAACGTCGGCACCACCATCTTCACCGTGATGTCGGCGCTGGCCACAAAAAAGAACGCCGTTAACCTGGGCCAGGGCTTTCCCGACTTTGAATGCGACCCGGCGCTGGTCAATGCCGTGACCGCTGCCATGCAAAGCGGCCTCAACCAATACCCGCCCATGACCGGCGTGCCGGTGCTGCGCGAAGCCATCGCCGCCAAAATTCAAACCCTGCACGGCCGCAGCTACAACCCGGCCACCGAGATCACCGTCACCGCCGGCGCCACGCAGGCCATCATCACCATCATTTTGGGCATCGTTCATCCGGGCGACGAGGTGATCGTGCTCGAGCCCTGCTACGACAGCTACGTGCCCAATATTGAGCTGGCCGGCGGCACCGTCGTGCGCGTACCGCTCACGCCCGGCACCTTCCGCCCTGACTTTGACAAGATCGCCGCCGCGCTCAGCTCCAAAACCCGCGCCATCATCATCAACTCGCCACACAACCCCAGCGCGACCGTCTGGACCGAAGCCGAAATGCTGCGCCTGCAAACCCTGCTGGCGCCCACCGACGTGCTGCTCATCAGCGACGAGGTCTACGAGCACATGGTGTTTGACGCCGCCCTGGGCGCCATGCACCACAGTGCCGTGCGCTTTCCCGGCCTGGCGGCGCGCGCTTTCATCGTCAGCAGCTTCGGCAAAACCTACCACGTCACCGGCTGGAAGGTCGGCTACGTAGCCGCCCCCGCCACGCTCACGGCAGAGTTCCGCAAGGTGCATCAGTTCAACGTCTTCACCGTCAACACCCCGGTGCAACACGCCCTGGCCAGTTACATGGCCAAGCCCGCTGCCTACCTGGACTTGCCGGCCTTCTACCAACGCAAGCGTGACCTGTTCCGTGAAGGCCTGGCCGCTACCAAGTTCAAGCTGCTGCCCAGCGAAGGCACCTACTTTCAGTGCGTGGACATCTCGGGCGTCAGCGACCTGGGCGAAGCCGACTTCTGCAAATGGCTGACCACCGAGATCGGCGTCGCAGCCATCCCCATGTCAGCCTTCTACGGCAACAGCTTTGACCAGCGCGTGGTGCGCTTTTGTTTTGCTAAAAAAGACGAAACGCTCCAGGCCGCGCTGGGGCGGTTGGCCAAGCTTTAAAAAGCTAAACTTTTCCCGTTCGCCCTGAAGCCCTCGAAGGGCCGGCGTATTTCTGCCCCCTTCGTCATTCCTGCAAAAGCAGGAATCCATCCCTGCTTCAAGAGTTGATCTGGCCCCAGGCTTTGTCCAGCCGCTTCACGCTCACCGGCTGCGGCGTCCTCAGCTCTTGCGCAAAAAAGCTCACGCGCAGCTCCTCCAGCAGCCAGCGGTATTCCTGCATACGGGCATCGATGGTGCCTTTGCGTTCGGCAACCAGCCGCCAAAAACGTTG
>CAXNEG010000113.1:0-5653 GCA_964201305.1 Polaromonas sp. | reverse complement strand
TTGATGTCGATCACGTTGTCCAGCATGCGCATGGCCGTCTTGATCGTTTTCTTGAGCTTGTCGTGGTCCAGCACCTTGGTGCCGTCCGGACCCTCTTTCAGGTGCCGCACCAGATTGACCGACCCGAGGTTGCAAACAGCGGTTTCGGTATCGCTGGTATTGAGCGTGATTTCTGTGCAGAGGTTTGATGAGTGCACCACGCCGCAATGTTGTTGAGGCGAGCGAATATTGCAGGCGTCCTTGAAGGTAATCCAGGGATGACCAGTTTCGAACAGCATCGAGAGCATCTTGCGCCACATGTCAATGGCTTGCAGTTTGCGCGAAGGCTTGATCTCGCCGCGCTCTGCGCGGGCTTCGTAAGCGGTGTAGGCCTTTTCGAATTCGATGCCGCACTTGTCGTGCAAATCCGGCGTGTCGGAGGGCGAAAACAAGGTCCAGCTGCCTTTTTCCATGACGCGGCGCATAAAGAGGTCAGGAATCCAGTTCGCGGTGTTCATGTCGTGCGTGCGGCGGCGATCGTCGCCGGTGTTTTTGCGCAGCTCAAGGAATTCTTCAATATCCAGGTGCCAGGTTTCAAGGTAGGCGCACACGGCGCCTTTGCGTTTGCCACCTTGGTTGACTGCGACAGCCGTATCGTTAACCACTTTGAGGAAAGGTACGACGCCTTGCGATTCGCCGTTGGTGCCCTTGATGTGGGCGCCCAGGGCGCGCACCGGGGTCCAATCGTTCCCAAGGCCGCCGGCAAACTTGGACAGCAGTGCGTTTTCTTTGATGGCGTCGTAAATGCCGCCCAGGTCATCAGCGACCGTTGTCAGGTAGCACGATGACAGTTGCGAGCGCAAAGTGCCGGCATTGAAAAGGGTTGGCGTGCTCGACATGAAGTCGAACGAAGACATGATTTCGTAGAACTCGATGGCGCGAGTCTCGCGGTCAACCTCGTCGAGCGACAGACCCATGGCCACACGCATGAAAAAGGATTGCGGCAGTTCAATGCGCTGCTTGCGCACGTGCAGGAAATAACGGTCAAACAGTGTTTGCAGGCCCAGGTAGTCAAATTGCATGTCACGCTCTGGCTTGAGTGCCGCCCCGAGGCGGGCCAAGTCAAACTGCAGCAATTTTTCGTCCAGCAGGTCGTTATCGACACCTTTTTGAATGAACTTGGGAAAGTACTCGGCGTAGCGGGTACCCATGGCTTCGTGGGGGACTTCTTCTCCCAGGACTTCGCGGCGGATGGTGTGTAACAGCAAGCGCGCTGTGGCGTAGGTGTAATCGGGGTCTTTTTCGATCAGCGTGCGGGCAGCCAGGATGGAGGCTTTGTAGACCTCGTCGATCGGCACCCCGTCATACAGATTACGCATGGTTTCAGCGACGATCGGGTCGGGTTTGACATCGTCACCCAAGCCGGCGCAAGACGCTTCGATCAGCGCTTGCAGGCGGCGCACCTCGAGCGCGACTTTTTGGCCGCGGTCAATGACAGGCAAAGAAGCGATTTCTGGCATCTGGTGGCTGGCCTGGCGGGAACGCTCAAGTGCGCGCTCTTGCGTGCGCTTTTCACGGTAAAGCACATAAGCGCGAGCGATTTCATGGTGACCGCCGCGCATCAGGCCAAGCTCGACCTGGTCTTGCACATCTTCAATGTGGAAAGTGCCGCCGCCAGGGCGGGAACGCATCAGTGCGCGAATGACCGCCTGGGTCAAGCCATCAACGGTTTCACGAACGCTGGCAGAGGCCGCACCCTGCGTGCCATGCACAGCCAAAAATGCTTTCATCATGGCGACTGCAATCTTGTTCGGCTCAAAAGGAACGACAGCACCGTTGCGGCGAATGATCTGGTACTGGCTGTACGCCGTGGCAGCGGCCTGGGCTTCGCTGCCTGCAGTGGCTGTGCCTTGACCGGCGGGCAAGCCGGCTGTCGTTTGGATGCTGGTGTGCATGAATTTCCTAAGTTATATGGTTTGTGTGCGACTGAGTCAGCAATGGTGGGACTGTGTTTTCAGCAGTGACGTGTTGGCATTTTTTGTAATTTTGGCGCTTGGGCAAATGTATTAAATCGCATTTTGCTCAAGAGGCCTAAGCACTATATCTAGTGTCGGCAACTTATTCAAGCACTACATGTAGTGTTTTTTTGATGAATCACCAAATTACACATCTGTAACGCTTAACTTGATTCGGAGCTAACCCCAAGTTGGGGTAGCCGGCTCAGTTTTGGCTTGTATGGATAGGAAAGTTCACAACCGACAAGCCCAGGGCGCGTTGGAGTGCGGACCACTGAAAACCGTTTCCGGGGTCTTGCTTGCGGCCTGGCGCCACATGCTCGTGGCCTGCGATATGCGCAATCGGATAGGCCTGCAACAGCGCCGCGCCCAGGCTGGCCAGGCTTTCATACTGGGCGTCTTCGAAGTTCTGGCCCTCTAAACCCTCGAGTTCAATGCCGACAGAGTGGTCGTTGCAATTGGGCTTGCCGCGGTAAAAAGACTCGCCGGCGTGCCAGGCGCGGTCATCGCAACTCACGAACTGCCACAACTGCCCATCGCGTGCGATGAAAAAATGCGAAGAAACTTTCAGGCCGCGGATACTGCGGAAGTAGTCGTGGGAGTCCCAGTCCAGCGTGTTGGTGAACAGGCGTTGCACCTGGTTGGTGCCATATTGTCCAGGTGGCAGGCTGATCGAATGAATCACGACCAGCTCGGTGAGCGTGCCAGAGGGCCTTGCGCCAAAATTCGGCGAGGCCAGATGACGGGCAAAGCTGTACCAGCCGTCTTGCCACAAAGGCGTGCTCGTGATGTCTTTGTGATCAGTGGCGGGGGCTTGCACGCAGTTTCAGCTTTCAGCCTGACGCCGGTGCGCTTCACTGCAGTAAACGCCGCGCCCGCCCGTCAAGGCTTCTTTCAGCGGCATATGCACCGCACAGACGTCGCAGGCTATCACTTTTGTGGTTTCCAAGTCCCTGCCCTTAGCGCTGGCTTGAGGCGGTTTTTGCTGACGGGCTTTTTCAGCCAATGAGGCGCGGCGCTTGCCCTGCCACAGCCAGATCACAGCCAGCACCAAAGCCAGTATCACAAGGTATTTCATGCGCGCTGCAACACCACTTCAAGCACAAAGCGCGAGCCGGCGTAGCCCAGCAGCAGCAGTCCCGAGCCCAGATAAAGAAACTTGCGTGCGGTGCGGCCGCGCCAGCCCAGTCGGGCCCGCCCGATCAGTAAGCCGGCAAAGCTCAGCCAGGCCAGTACCGAAAAAATGGTCTTGTGGTTCCACATGGACTTCAGGTGCGGACCATAAAGCGTTTCGGCAAACAACCACCCGGCCAACAAAGAGGCCGTCAGCAAAATGAAGCCGGCCTCGACAAAGCGAAAGGTCAAACGCTCTAACTTAAGAAGGGGAACGCCGGTGTCTGCTGTAAGCGCCGTACGCATGGAGAGCTCCGCCCGGCTGATCAACCAACCATGCAACAGCGCCGCGCCAAACAGCCCGTAAGAAGCAATGCCCAGGGCCCAGTGCAGCGGCAACCAGGGGGAGGCAATTTGGGTGTAGCTGGAGCCCGGGAACACCATAGACAGCAGCACCACAGCAGCGCCCAGCGCCGACAGCGCCCAGCGTGCCCGCAGTTCGGGAATCAATTTGCTTTCAATCGCGTAGACCAGCACCACCATCCACACGGTCATAGAAAGCGCCGGTGCAAAGCCAAAGCGCGGGGGGTCTCCCAACAGGCCTTCAGCCAGTGTCAGGGCCTGAAAAAAGCAAGCGGCCAGCAGAACAGCGCTGGCTGCGGCTGCGGGCAGCCTTTTGCTTGCCAGCGCCAGCAGGCCGTACAAAAGTACAGCTGCGGTCGCCGTAGCCAGGCCGAACGTTGGGCTGAAAGCTAAAATCATTTGTACAGTTTATCCCGAGCTGCTTGTTTTAAACAACTTTTGCTCCATGCGTGGAGCCACCCCATGGCCTCAGCCCTTACCGACAAACTCTCCCGCCTCGTGAAAGAAATGCGCGGCCAGGCCCGCATCACCGAGTCGAATGTGCAGGACATGCTGCGCGAAGTGCGCATGGCTTTGCTCGAGGCCGACGTGGCCTTGCCGGTGGTGCGCGACTTTATTGCCCGCGTCAAAGAAAAAGCCCTGGGCCAGGAAGTCATGGGTTCGCTCTCGCCGGGTCAGGCGCTGGTCGGGATTGTCAACCGTGAACTGGCCGCCACCATGGGCGAGGGCGTGAGTGACATCAACCTGGCAGCGCAACCCCCGGCCGTGATTTTGATGGCCGGCCTGCAAGGCGCGGGCAAAACCACGACCACCGCCAAGCTGGCCAAGCACCTGATAGACAAGCGCAAGAAAAAAGTGCTGACGGTCTCCGGCGACGTTTACCGCCCAGCCGCCATTGAGCAGCTCAAAACCGTCACGGCACAAGCCGGTGCCGAATGGTTCCCCAGCAGCCCGGAGCAAAAGCCGGTGGACATCGCCCGCGCCGCGCTCGACTACGCCAAACGACACTTTTTTGATGTGCTGCTGGTGGACACCGCCGGCCGCCTGGCCATTGACGAAGCCCTGATGGCCGAGATCAAGGAACTGCACGCCGTACTCAAGCCGGTCGAAACGCTGTTCGTGGTGGACGCCATGCAGGGCCAGGACGCGGTGAACACGGCCAAGGCCTTTAAAGATGCGCTGCCGCTGACCGGCATCATCTTGACCAAGACCGACGGCGACTCACGCGGCGGCGCGGCGCTGTCGGTGCGGCAGATCACGGGTGCGCCTATCAAGTTCTCCGGCACGAGTGAAAAGCTCGACGGGCTGGAGGTGTTTGACGCCGAGCGCCACGCCGGCCGAATTCTGGGCATGGGTGACATCCTGGCGCTGGTCGAACAGGTGAGCGCCGGGGTGGACGTGGCGGCGGCGCAGAAACTGGCCGCCAAAATGAAAAGCGGCAGCGGTTTTGACCTCGAAGACTTTCTGGCGCAGTTACAGCAAATGAAGAACATGGGCGGCCTGTCCAGCCTGATGGACAAGCTGCCCGCGCAGATGGCCGCCAAGGCCGGTCAGATGGACATGAACAAGGCCGAAAAAGACATCAAGCGCAAGGAAGGCATCATCCAGAGCATGACGCCGCTGGAGCGCCGCAAGCCCGATTTGATCAAGGCCACCCGCAAGCGCCGCATTGCCGCCGGCGCCGGTGTGCACGTTCAGGAGGTTAACCGCCTGCTCAATGAGTTTGAGCAGATGCAGGGCATGATGAAAAAAATGAAGGGCAGCGGCATGATGAAGATGATGAAGCGCATGGGCGGCATGAAAGGCATGCCGAAAATGCCTTTTTAATCCGCGGTCAGCACTTCACCGCGCAGCGAATAGGTTCGCGTCTCGGTGATCTTCACATCCACCAACTGCCCCGCCAAACGCGGGTTGCCGGCAAAGTTCACCACCCGGTTGCACTCGGTGCGGCCCATCAGCTCGGTGGCGTCGCGCTTGGAGGCGCCCTCCACCAATATGCGCTGCACGGTCCCTAAGCGGCTGTCGCTGATGCGGGTGATGTTGGCGTTGATCACGCCTTGCAGGTGCTGCAAGCGACGCAGCTTGACTTCGTGCGGCGTGTCGTCTTGCAAATTGGCCGCGGGCGTGCCGGGGCGCGGGCTGAAGATGAAGCTAAACGAGTTGTCAAAGCCAATGTCGTCAAT
>CAXNEG010000112.1:0-5738 GCA_964201305.1 Polaromonas sp. | reverse complement strand
AAGGTTGCCACCGCGGGTGCACCGCTCAGGGAGAGCCCCACGATACCGGTGACAAAGGCGGATGCCGGTCCCAGCACTCGCCAGGGGCTGCGGTAAGGGCTGGCTGCAACGCTGTAAAACATCAGCGTGGCAAAGCTGAGTTGGGCCATGCCGGCAGTTGTTTCGTGCGACAACTGCGCCAGTCCCAGACAAGCCAGCAGCGCCAACAGGCCGGCGTCTGCGATGGCTCTGGCGTAGTCAGTGGGTTTGGCTTCGCCGCCAAAGGCAAAGGCCACGGGTTGGGCTTGCGGGCTGCGTGTGAGGTAGTACACCGCGTACCAGGTTCCCAGCAGCGTCAACGCCAGCAGCGCCACATAGGGCAGGCGTGCGGCCAGGGCCGGGTCCAGAAAAGGCAGCAGCCAGATTGCCGCAGCCCCCAGCCAATAAGGCAGCAGCCCGTCCAGCCCGGCGGTTTGACCCATCAGGCTGGGTTGTAACCAGCCGCTGCCGGTTTGCGCGAGCTCTTGCATCACGCCAAACGCTGTGATGTCTGCGCTCTTCCAGGGGCCACGACCAACAAAACCGGGCAGCACATAGGCCACGCCAAACAACAGCAGCGCAAGGCGCGGCAGCCTGCGAACTGCAGACTGGGCAATGATGGCGGGGGATGGCAGGTTCAAAGCAAAAGCGGCAGGTCAGAGGTTTCTGGAAGTAAGCCTGAATGATGAGGGAGAAACGGGCCTATCGGGCGAAAAAAAAGCAGCCTGAACCTCAGGCTGCTTTTGGTATCGACTCGAAATTCTTCGCAGCTTACTTGGCGGCAGTTTTGCCGAAGCGGTTACGGAACTTCTCGACACGGCCACCCATGTTGTCCACGGATTTTTGCGTGCCGGTATAAAAAGGATGCGATTCGCTGGAAGTGTCCAGCTTGTAAAGAGGCAATTCGCGGCCATCGTCCATCTTCACCATCTCTTTGGTGTTGACGCATGAACGCGTGACAAACTTGAAGTTGTTGGACAAGTCCAAAAAGCAAACTTCGCGGTAATTGGGGTGAATGCCGTCTTTCATTTCTCTGTTCCTTGTTCGTTGCGGTAGCCACCCAAGCCATTCCCGGGCACTTTCCACTAAGCCGCACATTATGCCATGCAAAAGCAGCCCGTCAGCCATTCACACCCAGCAGGGGCCGCGGATCCGGCTAAGCCGGGCCGCAGGCGCAGCACCCCCTAGGGGGGCAGCTTTTACACGGAGTGAAAAGCGTGGGGGCCTTTATCAGCCACCCCTGCGCATCATGTCAAAGAACTCGTGGTTGTTCTTGGTGGCTTTCATGTTTTTGAGCATCAGCTCCATCGACTCGATCTCGTCCATGTTGTACATGAATTGGCGCAAAATCCGCGACTTTTGCAAAATTTCGGGGGACAGCAACAACTCTTCCTTGCGGGTGCCGCTGCGGTTGAGGTTGATGGCCGGGAACACGCGCTTTTCATAGAGGCGGCGGTCCAGGTGAATCTCGCAGTTGCCGGTGCCTTTGAATTCCTCAAAGATCACCTCGTCCATGCGGCTGCCGGTGTCGATCAGCGCGGTGCCGATGATGGTCAGGCTGCCGCCTTCTTCGATTTTGCGGGCCGCGCCGAAAAAACGCTTGGGGCGCTGCAGGGCGTTGGCGTCAACGCCGCCGGTCAGTACCTTGCCGGACGATGGCAAGACGTTGTTATAGGCACGGGCCAGGCGGGTGATCGAGTCGAGCAATATCACCACGTCCTTGCCGAGTTCGACCAGGCGCTTGGCACGCTCAATCACCATCTCGGCCACGTGCACGTGGCGCGCGGCCGGCTCGTCAAAGGTGGATGAGATCACTTCGCCGCGCACGCTACGCTGCATTTCGGTCACTTCTTCAGGGCGCTCGTCCACCAGCAGCACCATCATCACGGAGTCGGGGTAGTTGGCGGTGATGGCATGGGCGATGTTTTGCATCATCACGGTCTTGCCCGACTTCGGTGGGGCCACCAGCAAGGCGCGCTGGCCTTTGCCGATCGGGGCAATGATGTCGATGATCCGGCTGGTCAGGTTTTCTTCGCCCTTCATCTCGCGTTCGAGCTTGTACTGCTCGCGCGGGAACAGCGGAGTCAAGTTCTCAAACATCACCTTGTGCTTGTTGTCTTCCGGGGCGCCGTCATTGATCTTGTCAAGCTTGTTCAGCGCAAAGTAGCGCTCACCGTCTTTGGGGGTGCGCACTTCGCCTTCGATCATGTCGCCGGTGTGCAGGTTAAAGCGGCGAATCTGGCTGGGGCTGATGTAGATGTCGTCAGTCGAGGCGGTGTAGCTCGAGTCCGGTGCACGCAAAAAGCCGAAGCCGTCGGGTAGCACTTCCAGCACACCGTCAGCGACGATGGTCTCGCCGGTCTTAGCGCGCTTTTTGATGATGGCGAACATCAGCTCCTGCTTGCGCATGCGGCCGACGTTTTCGATCTCAAGTGCTTCGGCTTGCTTGAGGACTTCAGACACATGCAGTGCCTTGAGTTCGTTTAAGTGCATGGAGTTACCTGCGTGAATGGAACACCTGGAAAGCGGCGTTCAACTGAAAACTGGGGGGTGTGGAAAGATGAGCCAGCCGGCGATGGGCTTTAAGTGACTCTAAGCCGGCTTGTCAAGGCCGGTATTCAAACGCTCTGAGGGGCTGGCCATAAGCTTAGCAGAATTATGACAGGAAAAATCAGGGTTTTGGTGAGGCAGGCCGGGCGATCAGTGCCAGGCCCAACAAGATAGTCAAGGCCAGTGCACAGGCACTGGCCTTGAGGCTGAGACTCAGACCAGTTGCTGGTTGATGAATTCGGTCAATTGGGCCTTGCTCAAGGCGCCGACTTTGGTGGCCGCAAGCTCACCACCTTTGAAGATCATCAGGGTGGGGATGCCGCGGATGCCGAATTTGGCCGGCACGTCACGGTTTTCGTCGACGTTCATCTTGGCAATCTGAAGTTTGCCGACGTAACCGGCTGCCACTTCGTCGAGAATCGGTGCAATCATCTTGCACGGGCCACACCATTCTGCCCAGTAGTCCACCAGAACCGGTGTGCTTGATTTCAAGACATCAGCGTCGAATGTGGCGTCGGTGGTGTGTTTGATCAGATCGCTGGCCATGAAGGCTCCTTGAGAAGTAGTTCAAGATACGGCTAAAGTTAATGTCATTGTGGCAGAAAGCCGGCACCATGGCCGGCGCGGCCCCGAACAGATTCCTCCATCAGTGTCATAGAGAGCACGGCAATTCCACCCCATGAGCAACCCGCACTTCATAGACAGCAACTGGCGACGGGTGGTCGGCCTGATCCGTCAAGAGATCGCCGGCCGGGGGCTTCATCCCAGCGCCTGCGTGGTGCTGGTGCCTTATGCGCAGCTGATGCCCCAGGCCCGCCTGGCCTGGGCCGAGCAGGGTGACGCGGCTTTCGTGCCACGATTTGAGACCACCATGAACTGGGCCAACAACCTGCAGATGCCCTTGGCAGGGCAGCTGCTGCCTGCGCCTGGCGAGTTGACCATGGACACGGCTTGCGACTGGCTGACTGCCGCCGGTTTGCTGACGCGGGCCGGTTTGGGTGCGCACAAGGAGATGTTGGCGGGGCGGCTGGTCGAGGCCGCCTGGTCGCTGGCGCGGCTGGCGGCGGCGTGGCCGCCCGAGGAGCGCGCGGGCTGGGGTCAAAAACTGGCGGCGCAACTGGCCGCGGGCATGGATTCCCCCTTGTTGGCGCTGGAGTCTGCCGTCGGCCAAATTGCCCTGGCCTGGGCGTCCACCTCGGCGTACCCGACAGATGTGCTTTTTTTGGCTGAAGGTGAGTTGCTGGTCGTGCTGGAAGGTTTTCAGGCAGACCCCTTGAGCGACGCACTCAAGTCCCGCTGGGGTGAGCGGGCGCTGTCTTTACCTTTGCTGGTGCCGGGCGCGCCAGGGCAGACTGCGCTGCAAGCCGCCAGCGATGCAGAAGACGAAGCGCAGCGTGCTGCGGCCTGTGTGCTGGCCAGACTGAGCCAAGGCTTGAGCCCGGTGGCGTTGGTGGCGCAAGACCGCTTGCTCACACGCCGCGTACGCGCCATGCTGGCCAACCTGGGCGTGGCAGTTCGCGACGAGACCGGCTGGAAACTGTCTACGACCCGTGCTGCGGCGAGCATCATGAGCTTGCTGCGTGCAGCCGCCTGGGATGTCTCCTCGGATGCCATGCTCGACTGGCTTAAAAACGCCCCCGTGTTTGACGCCGCCGCCGTGACTTCGGCTGAAAAAGAGCTGCGCAAGGACGGCTTGCGTCAGTGGCGGCAAGTTGGCCCGTCCCAGCCTGCGGCCCAAGACCTGGCCGACGCAATGACGGCATTGCTCGCGCCCTTACAGGGCAGCCGCCCATTGGCGCACTGGCTTCGTGCACTGCGCAGCGTGCTTGAAGGCGCGGGTCTCTGGGTTGGCATGCTGGGCGACACCGCCGGGCAGGCGAGCATCGATGCGCTTTTTTTGCGAGAGGGCCAGGAAAACCTGTTTGAAACCGATTCCGGTGGCGCCGGGGCACGCATGAACTTGCGCGAGTTCAGCGCTTGGGTCAACCAAGTGCTGGAAGCGGCCAGCTTCACACCCGAACATCCGCCGCAAGCACAGGTGGTCATCTTGCCACTGAGCCAGTTGCTGGGCCGTCCCATGCAGGCTGTGGTGTTTCCGGGTGCCGATGAAGTGCGCCTGCCCGTTTCCCCCGAGCCGCCCGGCCAGTGGACAACAGCGCAGCGCCAGTTGCTGGGTTTACCGACTCGAGACACACTTGCACTGGCCGCCCGAGCCGCCTGGTCGCACGCTTTGCAATTTGAATACGCCGACGTGCTGTGGCGCTGTAGCGAAGGCGGCGAGCGGATCATGCCCAGTGGTTTTGTGCAGACTTTGCAATTGGCCCGCGGGCCGGAACTGGTTGCCGACGCACGCATTCACCGCCCGCTCGTGGCCCACATTGTTCCCATGCCCGCACCGTCGGGCCAGGCGCTGCCGTTGATGCGTTTGTCGGCCAGTGCTTATGAAGATTTACGGCGCTGTCCCTACCGCTTTTTTGCCATGCGCCAGCTCAAGCTGCAGCCCGTCGATGAGCTCGAAGGCGAGTTGAGTAAGCGTGATTTCGGTAATTGGCTGCACGCATTGCTGCGCCATTTTCATGTGGCGTTGCTGGCTGCGCCCACGCCGGATTTACCGGGCCGCCAGCGTCTGATCGACGCGGCCGCAGCCCGGTCTTCGCGGGAGCTCGGTCTGGCTGACAGCGAATTTTTGCCCTTCGCCGCAGCTTGGCCCAAGGTGCGCGAAAGGTACCTGGCCTGGCTGAGCGAGCACGAAGCCGGGGGCAGCAGCTTCAGCGAAGCGGAGCTTTGGAAAGAAATGCGACTGGGCGCCCTCACACTGATCGGTAAAGTAGACCGCATCGACCGCCTGCCAGACGGCCGGGCGCTGGTGATGGACTACAAAAGCGAGTCGCGCGAGGTGACTGCAGAGCGCATCAAAAAACCGCAGGAAGACACGCAATTGCCTTTTTATGCTGCGCTGTTGAGTGACGACGAGCTGTGCGCCAGTTACGTCAATTTGGGTGAAAAAGAACCCACTAAAACTTACCCCCAGCCAGACATCGTCAACCTGCGCGACCAATTGATTGAGAGTATCCAGACCGACATGCACCGCATCGCCGAAGGCGCACCCATGCCCGCGATGGGCGAAGGCAAGGCTTGCGAATACTGTGAAGCCCGTGGCCTGTGCCGGC
>CAXNEG010000111.1:0-5789 GCA_964201305.1 Polaromonas sp. | reverse complement strand
CCGTGGCAGCTTTCACAAAGCACTTTGACATCCGGCAAAAAGCTCATGCCGATGGTGCGCACGCCCGCGCCCTCACAGGTCGGGCAGCGGCCTTCGCCGGTGTTGAATGAAAAACGGTTGGCGGCATAGCCGCGCGCGCGTGCCTCCAGTGTGTCGACAAACAGCTTGCGGATGATGTCCCAAAACCCGATGTAGGTGGCCGGGCAGCTGCGCGGCGTTTTGCCTATCGGTGTCTGGTCCACTTCAAGCACGCGATCCACGCTGCGGTAACCGCTGATGCCAGTGCATCCCGTCCAGACGGGGTGACGGCCTGCATCATCCGCATCCCGGCCGGCCTTGGTGCTGCGCAGCTGAACGGCCGCCTGCACGTTGGCCAGCATGACGTCACGTGCCAGCGTGGATTTTCCGGAGCCTGACACACCGGTGACCGCCACCAGGCGGTTCAGCGGCACGGCGACCGAGACGTTTTGCAAGTTGTGCAGGCTGGCACCGCTGACAGTGATCCAGGTGGTGTTCGGATTGAAAGGTGCCGGGCCTGCATTAGCCTGTAGGCTGGCCTCTGCAGCGGCGGCGAGCACGGCGGCGGCCTTGGCTTTGGCACTGAGTTTTTTAGCCGGTGCTGGCAATGAAAGCGGCTCAGCATGCTCAGCGCTTTGCGGCGCGGTCTCGCGGCGCAGCTGCAATGGGTGCTTGATCGCGTGCAGCAAGTAACGTCCGGTCAGGGAGTCAGGCGCGGCCGACAGGTCTGCCGCCGTACCCTGCGCCACAACCCGTCCGCCGCGCTTGCCGGCACCGGGGCCGATGTCGATGATGTGGTCAGCGCGGCGGATGGTGTCTTCGTCATGCTCGACCACCACCAGCGTGTTGCCGCGCTCGCTCAATTTGCCCAGGGCGCGCAGCAGAATCTGGTTGTCACGCGGATGCAGACCGATGGTCGGCTCGTCGAGCACATAGCAAACGCCTTGCAGATTACTGCCCAATTGCGCGGCCAGCCGGATGCGCTGCGCCTCGCCCCCCGAGAGCGTGGGCGCACCGCGGTCCAGCGTCAGGTAGCCCAGGCCCACGTCTTCGAGAAACTCCAGGCGGCTTTTGATCTCTGGCACCAGATCGCGGGCGATTTCGGCGTCGCGGCCCGAGAGCTGCAACTGCTCAACCCAGGCGCGCACATCGGTGACGCTCAAGCTGGCAATGTCGGTGATGGCCCAGTTGGCTGTCTTGACGGCCTTGCCGGCCTGATCAGCCGCCACCAAAGCGCTGAACTGCCCCAAGCGAACGGCACGCGCCTGGACGTTCAAACGCGTGCCTTCGCAGCTGGCGCAGACAGTGTCGAGTACGTCATCAACTTCCGGTTCGGCAAAGCTTTGCTCACGCCCTTTGTCTTTGGCATCGTCGTCAATCACCGAGTCGTCAAACACCTTGCGCTGCTCGCGCGTGAGCGCCACCCCGGTGCCCACGCAGTCAGGGCACCAGCCGTGTTTGCTGTTGTAGCTGAACAGGCGCGGGTCCAGCTCAGGGTAAGAAGTCGCGCAGACCGGACAGGCACGCCGGGTGGAAAACGCCAGCAGGTTTCCTATGTGCGCGGTTGGCAAGCCGTCGGCCATGGCGGCAGCCAGGCCTTCCAGGGGCGCCAGCACATGAACCACGCCCTTGCCATGCTCGAGCGCGGTCTTCAGGGCCTGGCGCAGCGCGGCTTCATTGGCGGGGTTGACCAACATGTCGGCCACCGGTAATTCGATGGTGTGTTCCTTGAAGCGGTCTATGCGCGGAAAGCCTGTGGTCGGCAAAAATTCACCGTCCACACGCAGGTGCGTGAAGCCGCGCGGGCGCGCCCAGTCGGCCAGCTCGGTGTACACGCCTTTGCGGTTGATGACCAGCGGCGCCAACAGACCAATGTGCTGACCGCGGTAGTTTTTGAGCAGCTGCGCGGCGATGCTTTCGGCGCTTTGCGGCATCACGGCCGCGCCGTCCTGCGTGCAATGCTGGATGCCCAGCTTCACGTAAAGCAAGCGTAAAAAGTGCCAGACCTCGGTGGTGGTGCCCACCGTGGACTTGCGCCCGCCGCGCGAGAGCCGTTGCTCGATGGCGACCGTGGGCGGAATGCCGTAGACCGCATCGACCTCGGGCCGGCCGGCCGGCTGCACGATGGAACGGGCGTAAGCGTTGAGCGACTCCAGGTAGCGGCGCTGGCCCTCGTTGAACAAAATATCAAAGGCCAGCGTGGACTTGCCTGAGCCCGAGACGCCGGTGACCACATTGAACTTGCCGCGCGGAATATCAACCGACAGGCTTTGCAGGTTGTTCTCGCGTGCGTTGACGATCTGGATCAGATTGGACGTCACCGGCCGTACCTTCCAGGCCTGCGGCCGGATGTCCTCGACCGCATGCACCTGGCCCATGGCGGCTTCGTAGTCGCGCAAGGCCAGTGCGGTGTGTGAGCTGGGGTGCTCGCGCACGGCCTCGGGCGTGCCCTCGGCCACCACCCAACCACCGTCCTCGCCGCCTTCGGGGCCGAGGTCAATCAACCAGTCGGCCGAACGAATCACGTCCAGGTTGTGCTCAATGACGATCAGTGAATGACCGGCCTCAATGAGCTTGCGCAGGGCACGCATGAGTTTGGCGATGTCGTCAAAGTGCAGGCCGGTGGTGGGCTCGTCCAGCAAAAAAAGCGTGCCGCGGTGCGCGCGCAACGCAAGCGCCTGACGGCTGACGCTGGCCGGCGCCGGCTTAGCCTTGCCGCCCTTACCACCCTTGCTACTGTGACCGGCCAGAAAGCCGGCGAGTTTGAGGCGCTGTGCCTCACCACCTGAGAGCGTAGGCACGGGCTGGCCGAGCTTGACGTATTCCAGCCCCACATCCACGATGGGTTGCAGCGCGCGTATCACCTCGCGGTCATAGGCAAACAGCTGACTGGCCTCGCTCACCGTCAGGTCGAGCACGTCAGCCACGTTCATCATCACGGTGCGGCCGTCCGGGTAGCGGCGCTCGATTTTCACTTCCAGAATTTCGGGTCGGTAGCGTTTGCCGTCGCAGTCCGTGCAGCGCAGGTAGACATCGCTTAAAAACTGCATCTCAACATGCTCAAAGCCCGAGCCGCCGCAAGTCGGGCAACGGCCATCGCCGCTGTTGAAGCTGAACTTGGACGCCGTGTAACTGCGCTCGCGCGCCAGCGGCGCAAAAGCAAACAGCTCGCGCACTGCGTCCCAAGCACCCACATAGCTGGCCGGGTTGGAGCGCGCGGTCTTGCCAATCGGCGACTGGTCTACAAACACCACGTCGCTCAAATGATCGGCGCCCATCAGGCGGTCGTGCAGGCCTGGCGTCTCGGTGGCTTTGCCGAACTGACGCAGCAAAGCCGGCGCCTGAATGTCCTGCATCAGGGTCGATTTGCCCGAGCCGCTGACCCCTGTGACCACCACCAGGCGCTGCAGCGGAAACTCGACGCTGATGTTTTTCAGGTTGTGATCGCGCGCGCCTTCCAAAATCAAACGCGGCGTGTTGTCACTGACGGGCCGCTTGAGGCTCATGCCGACTTGCTTGCGCGCGCCCAAATAGGCGCCGGTCAGCGTATCGGCGTGGCGCAGCTCGGCCGGCGTGCCGTCAAATACAATCTGTCCGCCTTTTTCACCGGGGCCGGGCCCCATGTCGATCATGCGGTCGGCGGCCATCATCACGGCTGGGTCGTGTTCTACCACCACCAGCGTGTTACCGGCATCGCGCAGCCGGTGCATGGCCTGGGTGATGCGGTTCATGTCGCGCGGATGCAAGCCGATAGACGGCTCGTCCAGAACAAATAAAGTGTTCACCAGCGAGGTGCCCAGCGCCGTGGTCAGGTTGATGCGCTGCACCTCGCCGCCTGAGAGCGTGCGGCTTTGCCGGTCCAGCGTGAGGTAGCCAATGCCGACGTCGCACAGGTATTTGAGCCGCGTGTGAATTTCCTCAAACAGCAGTTTGAGCGCTTTGCGGTCGGCTTCGTCTGCCAAGGTGGCAGGGCCAATGCGCGTGAAAAAATCTCGCAGCTTGTCGATGGGCAGCTGCATCAAATCATGCAAGGCCAGCCCCGGCATGGCTTCGAGCTGCGCCCGCGTCCACAGCACGCCGACCGGCATGAAACGCGCCGCAGGCGCCAGCACCGCGTCGGCGGCCTCTTTGGAGCCCAGGCGCCAGAGCAGTGCGTCAGTCTTCAGGCGTGCGCCGCCGCAAATTTCGCAAGGCGTGTAACTGCGGTACTTGGACAGCAGCACGCGAATGTGCATCTTGTAAGACTTGCTCTCCAGGTACTCAAAAAATCGCTTGATACCGAACCAATGCTGGTTCCACTTGCCGTTCCAGCTGGGCGAGCCGTTAATGACCCAAGCCTGGTGCTCGGGCGTGAGCTTGTACCAGGGCGTGTCACGCGGGATGCCCGCCGCCTCGGCGTGGCGCATCAGGTCGTCTTGGGCCTCGGCCCAGGCCGGGGTTTGCATGACTTTGATGGCGCCGGCGCGCAGGGTGAGTTTGTCGTTGGGAATCACCAGGCCGTAATCGACGCCGATGACGCGGCCAAAGCCACGGCAGGTCTCGCAGGCGCCCATGGCCGAGTTGAAAGAGAACAGCGAAGGTGTCGGCTCGGCGTAGCGCAGATCGCTCTCGGGGCAATGCATGCCGCTGGAAAATCGCAACATCTCGTCGGCCTGGCCATCTGCCTGAAGGTACACATTGAGTCGCCCGCCTCGCTTGAGCGCCATTTCAATGGCTTCGATGACCCGGGCCTTTTCTGCACCCTGCACGCGAAAGCGGTCCGCCACCACGTCGAGTAATTTGTGCGGGCCCGCGGGCGTGGCTACTTCGCGCTCTGCATGCACGCGCGTGAAGCCGCTGGCCGACAGCCACTGCGCCACTTCTTCGGCGCTGGTGTTGGCCGGCAACTCGACCGGAAAGGTCATGACCACGCGAGGATCAGCCGCTGCGGTGCGGGCCAAGAGTTCGGCGTAAATCGACTCCGGCGTGTCGTGCCGCACGGAATGCGCCGTTTGCTTGTCAAACAGTTGCGTGGCCCGCGCGTAAAGCAGCTTAAGGTGGTCGTTGAGCTCGGTCATGGTGCCCACGGTGGAGCGTGAGCTGCGAACCGGGTTGGTCTGGTCAATGGCAATGGCGGGGGGCACGCCTTCAACCCTGTCCACCGCCGGCTTGTCCATGCGGTCCAGAAACTGGCGTGCGTAGGCCGAGAAGGTCTCGACGTAGCGGCGCTGGCCCTCGGCAAACAGCGTGTCAAACACCAGCGAGGACTTGCCCGAGCCGCTGGGGCCTGTGACCACCGTCAACTCGCCGGTGCGGATGTCCAGGTCAAGGTTCTTGAGGTTGTGCTGTCGCGCACCGCGAATGCGGATGATTCCCTGTGACATGTACTGCGATCGTTGGCTGCTGTGGCCAATATTCTAGGCACCCCAGCCGCCAAACGCCGGCGTGGGGCCTTAGGCCCACAGTCTTGCGCCAAACTGAACTCAAACTAACGCGCGACAGTCAGCTGCAAATGAAAAACCCCCGCCACCAGAGGTGACGGGGGTTTTGTTTGAACACCCAGCAGGGTTCAAAAGCTTCGGTAGTTAGCGCATGGCGCCAGCCTCAGCTTTTGGTGAACCCGTTCAGTGTGCAGCGCTACCAGCTGAGGTCTTGCCATCCAGGCTTGGGTAGCGCACATGCTCTACCAGATCCTGAATGTCACGGCCAGGGGCCTTGGTCAGCAGGGACACGATGATGATCACTGCAAAACCGAGCGGCACGCCAAACAGGCCGGCCGAGATCGGTGCAAT
>CAXNEG010000110.1:0-5802 GCA_964201305.1 Polaromonas sp. | reverse complement strand
ATTTCCACGTACCATTTCAAGATTGAAAGAAATGCAGTCGACGCAGTATCTGGCGCTGGAGCGCCGTATTGTTGACACCACGATCACATGAAATTCCTCTTCTTTCTGTTTTGCTGCGGCCTGTCACTTGGCGCAGCAATGGCCCAGTCGCCGGCGCAGGAAAAGACCAACAATGCGCTAGACCGCAGCAAGATCGCTGCAGAGCGGGCCCGGCTTGAAGCCGGTTTTCAGGCGGAAGAAACAGCTTGCAAAAGCCGGTTTGCGGTCAATGCGTGTCTGCAGGAAATCCGTCCCCGCCGCAACGAGGCCATGGCAGACCTGCGGCGTCAGGATCTTTTGATCAACGAGTCAGAACGCAAGGCTCGGGCAGCCGATCAGATTCAGAAGACCGAAGAAAAAAGTAACCTGGAGCGTCAGCAGCAACGTGCTGAGCAGGAAAAAAAGGCGCAACAAGAAACTGAGCGTCGTTCAGACCGCAACGAACAGCGCGGGCAGAGCCAAGCCAAGTCGGCGGCAGACGCCAGCGCCAATGTAGAGGCCGCCCAAACCCGTCAAAAAAACAGCCAAAGCAAAGCAGGGGAAGCCAAAACCCGGCATGAACAAGCCGCCGCCAATGTCCAGGATGCCAAGGTGCGGTCTGAAAAAGCCGCTCAGAACCAGGCTGAGCGCGATAAGCGCTTGAAGGACAAATCTAGCAGCACCCGTAAACCACTGCCTGCACCGCCCTGATTCACCCATCGACCCCTTTTCTTGCAGCTTGCCTGCGCGAAAGCCACCTTGTGCCTACCCACTCTCTCGCTGCCCCTGGGCCCATCATCGACTTACTTCTTAATCAGTCTGGTTTGCCGCTGGCAAAGACTGCCTGATGGACCTCGAGCAGCAGGTCGAAGCCGCCTTTGCGCCCGGCGGCGTTTTGTCGCGAACGACAGATCACTTTATGCCGCGCCGTGGTCAGACCGACATGGCCATGGCGGTGGCCAGAGCCATTGAGGGCGCCTACCCCCTGGTGGTGGAAGCCAGCACCGGCGTTGGCAAAACTTTTTCCTATCTGGTGCCGGCTTTGCTCAGCGGTGAGCGGGTGATGTTATCAACAGCCACCAAGGCACTGCAAGACCAGCTGTTTGGCCGCGACTTGCCTAAGCTGGTTCAGGCTTTGGGCCTGCCGGTCAGCATGGCGCTGCTCAAGGGGCGTGGCAGCTACTTGTGCCTGCACCGCATGCAGCAGGCTCGCAGCGAGGCCATGATGCCAGAGCGCAGCACCTTGCATGCGCTGGCGCGCATTGAGGAATGGTCACAGACCACCCGCAGTGGCGATCTGGCAGAACTGCCCGGGCTCGATGAACGCTCACCTGTAATTGCCTTGGTGACCTCCACGCGTGACAACTGTCTCGGCTCAGCCTGCCCGAGTTTCCGGGCCTGCCATGTCAATCTTTCCCGTCGCGAAGCCTTGGCCGCCGACGTGGTGGTCATCAACCATCATTTGTTTTTTGCTGATCTGGCGGTGCGTGAGTCGGGTGTGGCCGAGTTGCTGCCGACTGTACGCATTGCAATTTTTGACGAAGCTCACCAGCTCAACGAAACCGGGGTTCAGTTCCTAGGCAAGAACATCACCACCGGACAATTGCTGGACTTTTGCCGGGACATGTTGGGAGTCGGCTTGCAACTGGCCCGGGGATTGGTGGACTGGCAAACCATCGCAGCGGGCACTGAGCGGGCGGCGCGCGAACTGCGCCTTTGCGTGGGCAAGGCCTTTCCAGGCACCAAATTGCGCTGGACCGAGGCTGTTCCGGAAACGCTGGATGAGGCGGCCTGGACGCTGGCCCTGATGAAGATGGCCGAGGCCTGCGACGCTGCGGCACAAGCGCTGGACAGCGTCACTGAGCTGGCTCCGGACTTTGCGCGTTTGCAAGAAAGAGCCATAGAGTTTGGCGATCGGTTAAAGCACTTTGCAGGGCCCTGCCAAACCGGTTCTGTGCGTTGGCTGGAGGTCGGTGCGCAGTTACGGCTGGTCGAGTCGCCGCTGGACATTGCCCAGGCGGTTCAGTCCAAGGTGCTGGGCAGCAGTCCGGAGGGGGCCAAAACCTGGGTATTCACTTCGGCCACTCTGGGCGATGACGATAAGCTGAGCTGGTTCACCCAGCCCTGCGGACTGGCCGGGGCGCAAATCTTGCGCGTGGGCAGTCCGTTTGACTACGCTGTTCAGGCGGCCGTCTATGTGCCGCAGGACTTCCCCAAACCCGGTGAGCCATCGCACATGGCACGGGTGGCTGAGTCGGCCGCCATCTGGGCCCGTCGCCTGGGTGGCCGCACCATGGTGCTGACAACCACGCTGCGTGCGCTACGCGGTATTGCTGATGCGCTGCGTGAGAGTTTCAAGGACACGGGTGAGTTGGAGGTGCTGGCCCAGGGCGACTTGCCCAAGCGCGTGCTGATCGAGCGCTTTCGCCGGGGCAGTGAAGCGGGCGAGGTCGGCTGCATTCTGGTGGCCTCGGCCTCATTTTGGGAGGGTATTGATGTGCCCGGCGAGGCGCTGCAAATGGTCATCATCGACAAGTTGCCTTTTCCACCACCAAACGACCCGATGGCAGAAGCGCGCTCCCGGCACATTGAGTCGTTAGGTCGAAGTGCTTTCAACGACTATTTTTTACCCGAGGCGGCCGTCGCGCTCAAGCAGGGGGCGGGGCGGCTGATCAGGCGTGAAACCGACCAGGGCGTGCTGGTGGTGTGCGACACCCGGCTGGTCGCCATGGGCTATGGCCGGCGCTTGCTCCGGGCCTTGCCGCCAATGCACCGACTGAGCTCAGAGTCTGAGCTGCTGCAACGCTTGGATTTGCTTACCAAAACTTGTACCACGCGCCTTTAGTGTCTTTGGCATCCTTTGCGCCCTTGCCGTTCTGGGAAGTGCCCCGGGTGAAGGCGCTGTCAGGATAACTTTTTTGCATGATCCTGAGCGTGTCGTCACGCAACTGCGTCATGCCCATGGCATCGTAAGAGCGGTACAGCAAAAACAGAGCTTCTTCTGCGGCCGGCACATCGCGGTAATTGGTGAGTGCATTTTGGGCGCGGTTGATGGCCGCGACATAGGCGCCACGCGAGAAGTAGTAGCGCGCCACATGCACTTCTGACTGCGCCAGCGAGTTCACGATATAGCCCATGCGCAAGCGTGCATCCGGGGCATAGCGTGAATCTGGAAAGCGCGCTACCAGTTCTTTGAAGGCCTCGAAGGACTCCTTGGCAGCTTTTTGGTCCCGCTCAGCCAGGTCTTGCCGGACCAGGTTGCCGAACATGCCCAGGTTGTCATTGAAGTTGACCAGGCCCTTGAGGTAGAGCGCATAGTCCACCGCGGAGCTGCCCGGATGCAGCTTGATAAACCGGTCCAGGGTGGCGATGGCCTGGACCAGTTCGCCGTTTTTGTACTGGGTGTGCGCCTTTTCAAGCTGTGCCTGCTGCGCCAAAGGGGTGCCGGCGGCCCGACCCTCCAGCTTTTCATAAAGCACTATGGCTTTTTCGAAAGCGCCAGCGCTGACTTCGTCTTTGGCTTCAGCGTAAATTTTGTTAGGGCTCCAGCCGGTTGTCGGGTCTGTGGGCGTGCTGGAGCAAGCGGCAAGCAGGCCGCTCAGAATTAAAACTGCAGCAGCTGCGCGAGTCGTGGCATGAACCGCCGATAATTTGAGCAACATCGTGATCGACTCTCTAATGACTGTTTCTGAACAAAGCCCCATAATTATATCGAGCGACCCTACCAGCGCAGACCCCTTGGGTGAGGGGCAGGAGGATGCGGACAGCAGCCTTGAAGTGGAGTTGCGTGAGGCTGAGATGCCGATATCGGCGCACGGCGAGCGCTTGGACCGAGCCTTGTCCGGAATTGTGCCCGAGTTCTCGCGCACCTACCTGCAGCAATTGATCGATTCAGGTCTGGTGCGCCTGAACGGTCTATCCGCGACCAAGGCATCCTTCAAGGTCAAGGCTGGCGATCGCGTGCAAATTGAACTCAGGCCAACGCCGCAAAGCCAGGCCTTCAAGCCCGAAGACATGGTTTTGGACGTGGTGTTTGAAGACGCCCACCTGCTGGTCATCAATAAACCTGCAGGGCTGGTGGTGCATCCGGCCCCCGGCAACTGGAGCGGCACCTTGCTCAATGGCTTGCTGGCACGAGATGACTCAACCCGTTTTTTGCCGCGAGCTGGTATCGTGCACCGGCTCGATAAGGACACCAGTGGCTTGATGGTGGTGGCCAAGACCCGTGAAACCATGGACCGTTTGGTAGAGATGATTGCCGCACGTGAGGTAAGCAGGGACTATCTGGCCGTCGGGCACCGGTCTTGGCAAGGCTCGCGGCAGCAGCAGGTGGCGCTGCCTATTGGCCGCGACCCGCGCAACCGCCTGCGCATGGCGGTTGTCGACCTGGAGCGCAATTCAGGCAAGACCGCCATGACCGATATTTCGCTGATTGACAACCAGAACGCCCATTGCCTCGTGCGTTGCAAGCTTCACACGGGGCGCACCCACCAGATACGTGTTCACATGGCCTCATTGGGTCACCCGCTGGTTTCGGACGAGCTTTATGGCGGCGAGGCGGCAGCAGGGCTGACCCGGCAGGCTTTGCATGCCCGGCGATTGGCTTTTGCACACCCCTGCAGGGCTGAGGCTTTGGCCTTTGTTGCCCCCGTACCGGACGATCTGGAGCATGCCATTCAGGCCTTGGGCCTGAGCTACAATGGAAAAACGTAGTCGTGATGACTGCGCTCGCGTTGTGTAGGCCCTGTGTCTGCTTCGCAGGGTAAATTGCGCTGATTTTTGTCTTTTGACACCAGCCGCTGAGCGACCAGCTCGTTCGCATTTTTATCGGATTTGAAAAATCATGAATACGTTGGATGCAAAGTGCGTCCTCGAAACGGCATTGATCTGCGCTGCACAACCTTTGCAAGTGCGCGAGATGGAGGTGCTTTTCGACGGCGTGCTGTCTGCCGATACCCTTAAAGAATTGCTGCATCAGTTGCAAGATGACTGGGCAGTCCGCGGCGTGGAACTGGTGCATGTGGCCAATGGCTGGCGCTTTCAGAGTCGCCCGGCCATGCGCGAATTCCTGGACCGTTTGCACCCGGAAAAGCCCCCTAAATACACCCGTGCCACCCTCGAAACCTTGGCCATCATTGCCTATCGTCAGCCCGTCACCCGTGGCGACATGGAAGACATTCGCGGCGTGACCATCAACAGTTTGTTGCTCAAACAGCTCGAAGAGCGTGGCTGGGTCGAGGTGATCGGCCACCGTGAAACGGTCGGCAGGCCGGCGCTTTACGCCACCACACGGCAGTTTTTAGACGATCTCGGCGTGGAGTCGCTGGACCAGTTGCCCGTACTGAGCAGTGGTGAGGGTGAAGACGCTATGCTCGAACAAATCGAGTTCGGTCTGTCGGATTCCGCTGCTTCCGACGAGGCCGCAGATTCCGCTCAAGGCCTGCTAATCCCACCAGATGAGTCCCTGGGCAGCCCTCCAATTGCATCAGTGGCTGACGCAGCCCCGGATGCCGTGCACGACGATGAAGTTTCGGCTGGCCAGCCACCGCTCGCCAGCAGATAGAGCGACCGATGCGCCCGGCGGCCAAACCTTGAAGGCCGGCGGACAACCCCCTGAGCGGGAAGTATTAAGAGTGCGCAAGCCCTGAAACCCCTGCATACCCTGGCCCCGGCCAGGCCGATAGAGGCCCTTTAAGCCAAGTAAAAGATGAACCCTCCAGACACCCCTATTGCGGCTTCAGCCACAGCCGAGTCGATGGCCACCGTGGCGGACACGGCCCCGGC
>CAXNEG010000109.1:0-5866 GCA_964201305.1 Polaromonas sp. | reverse complement strand
CCCAAGCAAAGCATTTACCGTTTTCGCCGTGCAGAGCCGCAGGTGTTCCGGGCGGCGCAGAATTTTGTGCGTCAAGGTCTGCAGGGTGATTTGCTCAGCTGCGACCACACAAGGCGCAATGCGCAAGCGGTCATCAACACTGTCAACGACGCCATGCGGCAAGCAGCGGACGTCGACGGCTACGAAGGCTTTCGCGCGCACAGCAGTGACTCGCCCGACATCGGCGCGGTCGGGCGTCTGCCGGCCATCCCACGTGCCACAAAAGATGAGACACCGTCAACGCAGCACGACAGTCCGCAGCCCTGGCGCGACAGTCTCTTGCAGCCGCGAGAAGTGCTTGAAGAAACCCTGCGCACGCTTGAGGCGCGTCAGGCCGCCGCCTGGATTGCGCTGCAATTGGCACCCGGTTCGGGCTCAGGTGGCGCACCTTTACTCAAGCCAGCTCAGGTGATGGTGCTGTCGCGCAAACGGGCCGGTTTGTTGCCGCTTCAGCAAGAGCTTCGCGTGCTCGGCATTCCTGCCCAGATCGGCGAAAAAACCGCTTTGATTGATTGCTGCGAAGTGCAGGACATCACCGCCTTGCTCGACGTGCTGGTGTCGCCTCAGCACGATTTGTCCCTGGCGCGGGTACTGCGCTCGCCGCTGTTTGGCGTGACCGATGCGGCGCTGGTTCAGCTGGCGCTGGCCCAGCGCAGGCTCTCTCAACCCTGGTACGACTTGCTGCAAACGGATGCCAGCGAGCCCATAGATGAATTGCGCACAAGTGATGCGCACGGTTTGCAAGGCGTGGCCGCGCAACTGGCGCGCTGGCGCCTTTGGCTGGACAGCCTGCCGCCGCATGATGCGCTGCAGGCGCTGTATGACGACGGCGATGTGCTGGCCCGATTTGCCGCGGCTGCACCGGCGGCCCAGCGCGATGCGGTGCTGGCTAATTTAAGTGCGCTGCTGGCGGTTGCGCTGCAAATCGACGGCGGGCGTTACACCACGCCCTATGCCTTGGTGCGGGCGCTCAGGGCCGGTGGTATTTTGGCGCCGGCCACTGTCAGTGCAGACGCGGTGAGGCTCTTGACCATTCATGGCGCCAAGGGTCTTGAAGCCGAGGCGGTGTTGCTGCTGGACACGGACACGCCGCCGCGCAACGCCGAAAGCATGGCTGTGCTGCTGGATTGGCCCGGCGAAGCTGCAGTGCCTCAACGCTTTGTTTTTTTGGTCAGTGAAAGCAAGCCGCCGGCCTGCTGCATCAAGACGCTGGAGGCCGAAAAAATCGCCCGTCAGCGTGAAGAACTCAACGCCTTGTATGTGGCGCTCACCAGATCTCGGAAAACCCTGGTGATGTCGTCCATTGAGGCCTACCGCAGCGCCCCCGACAGCTGGTGGCAGCGCTTGCACGCATTGGCGGCCGAATGGCCGGCGCCCACAGCGCCTGCCAGCACATCCGCACCGGCCGAGCTCTCTGATGAAGTGTTTGATTTCCTGAGCCTGCCGCCGGCAGTTGTTTTGCCGCCTGCTGCGGCCCGGCCTGCAGCAGACTCTGCGGCGTCGCGCACCGGTCAAGCCATGCACCGCTTGCTGGAGTGGGGTGCCTTGTCGGCCCAGCATGTGAAGGCCGTCACGCGCGAGTTTCGGCTCGACGCTGCTCAAGCGCAAACCGCATTGAGCGGCGCGCAGCGCATTTTGGCCGGCGAGGGCGCTTGGGCCTGGGACCCCGCGGTGGTTAACTGGCAGGGCAATGAGGTCGAGCTGGCTTACCAAGGGCAAAGCATGCGGCTCGACCGCCTGGTGCAACGTTGCGATGCCGGGCATGAAGGCCACTGGTGGGTACTCGACTACAAGTCCAATGCCGTACCCCAAGCTCTGCCTGAGTTGCGCCAGCAAATGCAGCTCTACCGCGATGCGGTGATGGCGGTCTACCCCGGGCAAACAGTGAAGGCGGCATTTCTCACTGCCCAGGGGCGTCTGCTCGAAGTGAATTGAAATTGCCGGCCTGCAATAATTAGGCTTTGCTGCCGGCGCTGCGCTGAAAGTCGGCTCACGCGCTTGAACGGACTTTTTCTTGAGCCACTTCCCCATGTCTGCAACTTCGGCCGGTGATGCACCCACGGCGACTGCTCTCCGTGTCGCGGTCATCGGTGGCGGCCCGGCCGGCCTCATGGCTGCTGAGGTCTTGTCAAAGGCCGGGGCCGCCCTGAGTGTGCATGTCTTTGATGCCATGCCGTCCGTAGGACGTAAGTTTTTGTTGGCCGGCAAGGGCGGACTCAACCTGACCCACGCTGAACCTGCCGCCAGCTTCAACACACGCTACGCCGAAGCCGCCAGCGCGCTGGCGCCCATGCTCAGCGCTTTTGGCGCTGCCGAATTGCGTCAATGGGCCCATGAGCTGGGTGTCGAAACATTTGTGGGCAGTTCCGGGCGGGTGTTCCCCAAAGACATGAAGGCTGCGCCCTTGCTGCGCCACTGGTTGCATCGTTTGCGTGCAGCAGGCGTGCAGTTCTCGATGCGCCACCGCTGGACCGGCTGGTCTGACAGCGGTGCGCTGCGTTTTGCAAGCCCGGCCTGTGAGTTGGAATTACAGGCCGACGCCGTCGTCCTTGCTTTGGGTGGCGGCAGCTGGTCGCGCCTGGGCTCAGACGGTGCCTGGTTGCCATGGCTGCAGCAGCAAGGCGTGTCGGTGGCGCCATTGCTGCCGTCCAATTGCGGCTTTGATGTGGCCGGTTGGTCAACGCACTTCAGCAGCCGTTTTGCCGGCCAACCTTTCAAGTCGGTGGCCATCGCCTTCACCGATTCATTGGGGCGCGAATTCACGCGACGTGGCGAATTTGTAACCACCGAGACGGGCTTAGAGGGCAGCCTTATTTACGCCGCTTCAAGTTGGCTGCGCGAAGAAATTTCACGCAGTGGCAGCGCAACGCTCAGGCTGGACCTGCTGCCCGACAAGTCGGCTGCGCAGGTCTTGGCCGATGTCAGCCATCCACGCGGATCACGCTCTTTGTCCAGCCACCTTAAAAGCCGGCTGGGCCTGGAGGGCATCAAGGCCGCCATCTTGCATGAATTGGTTGACAAAAGCGTCATGGCCGACGCTGCCAGTTTGGCTGTGGCCATCAAGGCCTTGCCCGTCACGCTGGTGCGCGCACGGCCGCTGGACGAAGCGATCAGCAGCGCCGGCGGTGTGCGCTTTTCAGACCTGTCAGCAGACCTGCAACTGCAGGGCCTTGCGACGGCGCAAGCCGTTTTTTGTGCCGGTGAAATGCTGGACTGGGAAGCGCCCACAGGCGGCTACCTCATGACTGCCTGCATGGCCAGCGGGCGCCGGGCCGCAGAGGGCGTGTTGCGCCATCTCGGTTTGTTGTCAGCCGCCTGATTTTTTTCATTGCATTCATTTCAACCGAATGAGAGCCCCACCATGATCGTTCGATTTCACATTGACCAGTTTGAAACCGGCCGCTTTGACTACCGGGTAAGCCACGAAGGCGAGGACCTTTACGCTGACGCTGGTCTGGCCAGTGTTGAAGAATGTATTTCTGCCGCCGTCGATGGTCTGGGTCAGGACGCGATGGGCGCCGAGATCGCTTACAAGAACATCATCAGCGGTACCTACCCGCTGGCTTCGCTGGCCTTGATGAGCGCGCAAATCGCTCAACACGCCGAAAACTCGACTGCAGCCATTGAGGAACTGCTGCGCCAGCCTCTGGGTCACTGAAACTAGTTGACTGCGTAAGCTCCAAAGCGGCGATCGAAGGCTTGACTTAGGGCTTAAGCAGGCGGCCAGTCAGTACGTGTTTTTAGCTTGGTGGCACCCCACGGCTTTCAACAATTTCCTTAAAAATTCAGCGCCAAGATGGGCGCCGGAAGAGTCAGCTCAGCGGCAAGCTTGTGTGCAATTGGCTTTAAGTTTCACGCCATTCAGATTAACTAGCGAGCAGCCATCAATTCGCATACATTCCTGCTAAAGGTCAGAAATACTCAGTTATTCGGACTGAAATTTCTAAAACTTTTCTGACGATGACGCAGCCTGTTCAATTTTTCTTATCCATCCAAATGAAGGACCGTGATGAAAAAGCGTGATTTTCTTTTAAGCGCCGCCGTTAGTTTGCCGCTGCCAATCTGTGCTCAGGATATCTGGGGCGAAAAATCTGGCTACCCGACCGGTTGGGGACCTGTCGGTAGTCTGCAGAAATGGGAGGGCTACCCCGAGTACCACGTTGGCAACTTTTCGGGCGGCTTAGAAAAAATGTTTGCGCATCAGGTGATCAAAGCCAACCCCAGTCCATCCGGTTTTGTTGAGGCCAAAAGGAAAATCAAAGCAAGTTTTTTCATGGATGCCGCAGACTACGCCGACAAATTTAACCTGTCAGGCTTATTGATCGCCAGAGGCAATGAAATTTGGCACGAGCAGTATCGGTTTAACCGTACCTCAGAGATGCGATTTTTCGGTTGGTCTATGACCAAAAGCATTGTGGGTTTGCTCGCGGGCATTGCTTTGCAGGAGGGTAAGTTTGCAGCTGTTGATGAGCCGATTGAAAAATATGTCAAACCACTTCAGGGGCATCCTTTTGCAGGGATTACCTTGCGCAACCTTTTGAACATGACCAGTGGCATCGCTATTTGCGAAGCCTTTTGCAGTCCCGGTAATGGCTTCGAACGCTATGGCTACTCACAAATTGGCTATTCGCCCCGCCGCGGTGAAGGCACAGACCAAATTACGGGAATCATGCGGTTTCAATGGGGCAGAAATCAAGTGCAAGGCGCAAGCTTTAACTACACCGACCTGTGCCCCGTGTTGGTGGCTTGGGCGCTGGAGTCAGTTTATGGCCAGCCCCTTTGCGTGATTGCCGAACAAAAATTATGGCAACCTTTGGGTGCCAAAAACGATGCCACATGGCTGACGGATTCGAAAGGATTTACCTTCAGTGGCGCCGGATTTTCTGCCACGTTGAGGGATTGGGCGCGGCTTGGTTTGTTGGTGGCTCAAAAGGGGCTTGCCCATGGCCAGCAAATTATTCCTGCGTCATGGCTTGATGCCACATCCCGCCACGATGAGAGCGAAAGCGCTGTCAAATTTAATGTGGCGCGGCCTCAGCGGGGGTACAAAAACTTTTTCTGGCATCACTCAAAAGACGGCCAGATGTTGAGAATGGCCGGAAACCATGCGCAGAACATTTTGATGGATAAAAAAAGTGGAACCATCTTGGTTCAGACTTCGACAGGATATGCCAACGGCGCTGAGGACATGATGGCTGCGCTTTTCAAATCTGCTTGTGAGGCCTGATTTGTTCAGCCTCATCGGGCGCCTACTTAGCCAGCTCCCGTAAGGGCGCCCAGCTCAACGCACAAGAGGATCTAAAAAAGGTGACGAGCCTCGCCCCGGCACTGGCTCCACAGTTAGGGCTGCTTGGTTCCCCACCTGACCCGGTTGGCCGCTTCACCATGCGGGAAGGCCCGTCGCTTTGAATTGTAGTGGACAGCGCCTTGATGCGTGCACAACCTAGGTCTTGAGGTGCGGATCCTGGGCTGCACTTTAGAATGAGTCCATGTCTTACCTTGTACTTGCCCGTAAATACCGTCCTAAGAACTTTTCGGAGATGGTCGGGCAGTCGCATGTCGTGCAGGCGCTGAGCAATGCGCTGGGTATGCAGCGCTTGCACCACGCTTATTTGTTCACCGGCACACGCGGGGTTGGCAAGACCACGGTGTCGCGGATTCTGGCCAAGTCGCTCAACTGCACCGGTGCGAACGGACAGGGCGACATCACCGCTACGCCATGCGGCGTTTGCCAGGCATGCTTGGACATCGACAGCGGCCGTTTTGTTGACTACACCGAGCTTGACGCTGCTTCCAACCGGGGTGTGGACGAGATTGCCCAGTTGCT
>CAXNEG010000108.1:0-5885 GCA_964201305.1 Polaromonas sp. | reverse complement strand
ACGCGGTCAACCACTACTGCGCCGCGCCCATAGTGCACAGCCTGATTTACAACGCACCGCCTGCCTTGCGCGAAGGCATTCCGCCGGGCGTGCGCGGCATGGTGGCGGGGGCTGCGCCACCGGCCGCCATGATTGAGGGCATGGCCGGCATCGGCTTTGCCATCACACACGTCTACGGCCTGACCGAGGTCTACGGGCCGGCGGCCGTGGCCGTGCAGCGCCCCACCTGGGCCGCAGAAAGCCTGGCCGAACAAACCCGGCTCAACGGCCGCCAGGGCGTGCGCTATCCCTTACAGGAAGGCATGACAGTGATGAACCCGCTCAGCATGGCCGAATGCCCCGCCGACGGTCAGACCATGGGCGAGATCATGTTCAGGGGTAACATCGTGATGAAGGGCTACCTGAAAAACCCCAGCGCCACAGCCGCTGCCTTTGACGGGGGCTGGTTCCACACCGGTGATCTGGCGGTGATGGAGCACGACCGCTACGTCAAGATCAAGGACCGCAGCAAGGACATCATCATTTCGGGCGGAGAGAACATCAGCTCGCTTGAAGTCGAGGACGCGCTGTACCGCCATCCCGCCGTGCTGGCCTGCGCCGTGGTGGCCAAGCCCGATGCTAAATGGGGCGAAACGCCACTGGCCTACGTCGAGACACGGGCTAACAACACTGTCACTGCCGCAGAGCTGGTGGCCCACTGCCGGCAATGGCTGGCCGGCTACAAAGTCCCCAAAGACATTCGTTTTGAGGACATCCCCAAAACGTCCACCGGCAAGATTCAAAAGTTCCAACTGCGCGAACGCGCCCGCACTGACGCCGCTGCCACACACTCAACACCCACAAAGCCCTAAGGTCGACCTCATGCCCAACACCCCACTTGACACCGTTCTGCTGCGCAGCGACGACGCCCACGGCGTGACCACCCTCACGCTGAACCGGCCGCTGGCCTTCAACGCCCTCAATGAAGCGCTGTTGACAGCCCTTCAATCCCAGCTCGACCAACTGGCCAAAGAGCCTACGCTGCGAGTGCTGGTCATGGCAGCGAACGGCCGAGCGTTTTGCGCCGGCCATGACCTCAAGGAAATGCGCGCCGAACCCGCCCTCGGCGACTACCAACAGTTGTTTGCCCAGTGCAGCCGCATGATGATGAGCCTGCAGCGCCTGCCGGTGCCGGTCATTGCCAAAGTTCAAGGCATGGCGACGGCCGCTGGCTGCCAACTGGTGGCGCAGTGTGACCTGGCCGTGGCCGCGTCAGACGCGCGTTTTGCCGCCAGTGGCGTCAACCTTGGTCTGTTTTGCGCCACCCCCAGCGTGGCGCTGACGCGCAACCTGTCCCGCAAGGCCGCCTTTGAGATGCTGGTCACCGGCGAATTTCTCAGTGCGCAAGAAGCCCTCAGCAAAGGCCTGCTCAACCGCGTTGCTGACCCAGCGCGACTGGACGAGGCCGTCGAGTCCCTGGTCGCGCGCATCCTGAACAAACCGCGGCTGCCCATCGAGATGGGTAAACAGCTTTTTTACCGCCAAATAGAGACCGGTATGCAAGCCGCCTATGACGACGCAGCCCAGACCATGGCCTGCAACATGATGGATGCTTCGGCGCTGGAGGGCGTACAGGCCTTCATCGACAAACGCCCACCGCGCTGGTGAGCAGGCCGGCGCCTAGCCGACCCACTTGCGTGCATTGCGCCAGATCTGCATCCACGGGCTGAACTCGCCCACCTGGCCGGAGGTCCAGCTCATCTGCACATTGCGGAACACTCGCTCGGGGTGCGGCATCATGGCGGTGAAGCGGCCATCGGCCGTGGTCACGGCCGTCAGACCGCCGGGGCTGCCGTTGGGGTTGGCCGGGTAACTTTCTGTAGCCACGCCCAGATGGTCGGTAAAACGCATGGCAGCCATCGCCTTGGCCGCGTTGCCGCGGCGGGCGAAGTTGGCAAAACCCTCGCCATGCGCCACCGCGATCGGCAGGCGCGCACCCGCCATGCCCTTGAAGAACAAGCTCGGTGATTCAAGCACTTCGACCTGGCCGAGACGCGCTTCAAAACGCTCGCTCAGGTTGGTGGTGAAACGCGGCCAGGCTTCAGCGCCGGGGATGATGCTGGCAAGCTCGGCAAACATCTGGCAGCCGTTGCAAACGCCCAGGGCGAAGGTGTCGGTGCGTGCAAAAAAGACTTTGAACTGTTCGGCCAGCACCGGGTTGAACATGACCGATCGGGCCCAGCCGATGCCCGCACCCAGCGTGTCGCCATAGCTGAAACCGCCGCAAGCCACCACGCCAATGAAATCCTGCAAGTGCGCGCGGCCGCTTTGCAAATCGGTCATGTGAACGTCGCAGGCTTCAAAGCCGGCCAGCGTGAAGGCGTAAGCCATCTCGACATGCGAATTCACGCCCTGCTCACGCAGGATGGCCACGCGCGGGCGGAACAGAACCAGTGCGGGAACTCCGTCGCCAGTGGGGGCTTGGGGGAAGGTCTTGGGCAGCAAGACGTGCAAGCCGGTGTTTTGCGGATCGCCCACGCCCGCATGCTCGGCGTCAGCACCTTCGGGGTTGTCGCGCTGCTGGCATATCTTCCAGCTGACAGAGTCCCAGACCTGATGCAGGTCTTGCAAAGGCGCGCTGAACACCGCCTTGGTGTCGCGCCACACTTGGATATGACCTTTGCCGACTTCCAGCGCTGCATGCTGTGGCCGGGTCTTGCCGACAAAGTGGCTGAATGCGGCCAGTCCGTGCTCACGCAGGAGCTGCATGACTTCGTTGCGAACCGCCGTGCGCACCTGAATCAAGGCGCCCAGCTCTTCATTGAACAGAGCCTTGAGCGTGAGCTCGTCGCGGCGCGCGCTGACCTGGCTTGCCCAGTTTTTGCTGTCGCCAGTGTCCATCCGGCTGTCGGAAATACCGTCACCTTCGACCAGCAACATGTCGATGTTGAGCGACACGCCGACCTGGCCGGCAAAAGCCATTTCGCACACCGCTGCCAGCAAGCCGCCGTCACTGCGGTCGTGGTAAGCCAAGATTTCGCCCTTGGCACGCAGCGCGTTGATGGCGTTGACCAAGTGCAACAGGTCTTGCGCATGGTCAAGGTCGGGTACCGCGCCCTCGCCTTTGTCCAGTGTCTGCGCCAGGATGGATCCGCCCATGCGGCACTGGCCCTTGCCCAGGTCAATCAGGATCAGCGTGCTGTCGGCTTCCTCGGCATTGAGTTGCGGTGTGAGCGTGCCACGCACATCGGCCAGCGTGGCAAAGGCGCTGACGATCAGCGAGACCGGTGAGGTGACTTTTTTAGTATCGGCACCGTCAGTCCAGACGGTGCGCATGGACAGCGAATCTTTACCGACCGGAATCGACACGCCCAGCGCCGGGCACAGTTCCATCCCAACGGCTTTCACGGCTTCGTACAGCGCGGCGTCCTGGCCGGGCTCGCCGCAAGCGGCCATCCAGTTGGCGGACAGCTTGACGCGAGGGAGCTCAATCGGCGCGGCCAGCAAGTTGGTGATGGCCTCGGCCACCGCCATGCGGGCCGAGGCCGCGGCGTTGGTGATGGCCAGTGGCGTGCGCTCGCCCAGGCTCATGGCCTCCCCGGCAAAGCCCTGGTAGTCGGCCAGCATCACGGCGCAGTCGGCCACCGGCACCTGCCAGGGACCGACCATCTGGTCACGGTGCGTGAGGCCGCCCACGGTGCGGTCACCGATGGTGATGAGAAAACGCTTGGACGCTACGGTCGGGTGGCTGAGCACCTTGATCACGCTTTGCTGCAAGTCCACGCCGGTCAGGTCCAGCGGTGGGATGGGGCGCGAAACTGACTTCACGTCACGGTGCATCTTGGGAGGCTTGCCCAGCAACACGTTCATGGGCATATTGACGGGTGCCCCCGGGGGGGCCGCTGCGCCTGGCTTGGATGAAGAATCTGCGCCACCATCCATCACAACCAGAGCCCGCTCCTCAGTCGCTACGCCCACCACCGCAAACGGGCAGCGTTCGCGTTCGCAAAAGGCTTGGAACTGATGCAAGGACGCCGGCGCAATCGCCATGACATAGCGCTCCTGGCTTTCGTTGCTCCAGATTTCTTTGGGGCTCAGGCCGCTTTCTTCCAGCGGTACGGCGCGCAAGTCAAAGCAAGCACCGCGACCGGCGTCGTTCACCAACTCAGGAAAAGCGTTCGACAAGCCGCCCGCGCCCACGTCGTGAATCGCCAGGATCGGGTTGGTGGCACCCAGTTGCGCGCACTGGTTGATGACCTCTTGCGCACGCCGTTCGATCTCGGGGTTACCGCGTTGGACCGAATCAAAATCAAGCACTGCCGCGTTGGCACCCGAGGCCATGGAGCTGGCAGCACTGCCACCCATACCGATGCGCATGCCGGGGCCACCGAGCTGAATGAGCAATGTGCCGGCCGGAAACAAGATTTTTTTTGTCAGGTCCGCGTCGATCGTGCCCAGGCCGCCGGCGATCATGATGGGCTTGTGATAACCCCAACGCTGGCCTTCAACGGTCTGCTCGTACTCACGAAAGTAACCTGCCAGGTTGGGCCGGCCGAATTCGTTGTTGAAGGCCGCGCCGCCCAGCGGGCCTTCGGTCATGATCTGCAGCGCACTGGCGATGTGGCCTGGCTTGCCGAAGGCGGTGTCAAAAAGCCGCGAGACCGTGAAACCGGTCAGGCCGGCCTTGGGCTTGGAGCCACGGCCGGTAGCGCCCTCGTCGCGAATCTCGCCCCCCGCGCCGGTTGAAGCACCGGGGAAAGGTGAAATCGCCGTCGGGTGATTGTGCGTTTCCACCTTCATCAGCACATGGGTCAGCACGTCAGCGCGGGCGCTGTAAGGATGGCGGGTAGACGCAGCGTCTGCACCGGCAAAAAAGCGCTCCACCTTGCCGCCTTCCATCACCGAGGCGTTGTCAGAGTACGCCACCACCGTGTGCTGCGGGTTGAGCTGCTCGGTGTTGCGGATCATGCCGAACAGGCTCTTGTCTTGCAGCACGCCATCAATCGTGAACTCGGCGTTGAATATTTTGTGGCGGCAGTGCTCGCTGTTGGCCTGCGCGAACATCATCAACTCAACATCGCTGGGGTTGCGTTGGAGGCCGGTGAAAGCCTGGACTAGGTAGTCCATCTCGTCATCGGCCAACGCCAGGCCAAAAGCCGCATTGGCCGCAACCAGTGCCTGGCGTCCGCCGCCCAGCACATCTATGGCCTGCATAGGGGCTGCCCGTAGTTCGGCAAACAAGCCGGCAGCTTGCGCGCGCTCGGTCATGATGCTTTCGGTCATGCGGTCATACAGCAAGTCGCTGATTTGTGCGCGTTGCTCCAGACTCAAATAGGTTTTACCCAGCAAGCCGGGCTTGATCAGTAGCGCGTACTCGGTGATGCGCTCAATGCGCTTGACCGCTAAGCCGCAACTGTGAGCGATGTCCGTGGCCTTGGAGGCCCAGGGGGAGACCGTTCCAAAACGGGGTGAGACGATGAAAAAAGTAGCACTTGCCGGGTTCGCCGGCCATTGGCGTGAGGGCTCACCGTAATTGAGCAGCGCCTCCAACTGGGCTTCCAGTGTGTCGTCGGGTGGCGCTTCGGTAGCCACCATGTGCACGAAACGGGCACTGACACCACTGATCTTGTCTGAAATCGCTTGCAGTCTAGGTAGCAATTGCCGGGCGCGAAACTCGCTGAGGGCGTTGATACCACGGGGTTCGCCCTCAAAAGTGGTCAAGTGCAGGGTCACGGTGGCAGTGGCTTTGTGGTTGACGGAGCAGCCTGTTGCTGAATCCTGGGTTGGGGGCCGCTCCAGCCATGAAAATCAGGCAGCGCTTCGCGGAGAAACTTGATTTTATCAGCCCGTATGTCCGCCAAGGCCGGGAATCCGGCCAGGCCGTACGAGGCCATCAGCCAGGTGGG
>CAXNEG010000107.1:0-5904 GCA_964201305.1 Polaromonas sp. | reverse complement strand
TGCTTATTTCAGCCAAGACGGGAGCCGGGTTGCAAGACTTGAAAACTCAATTGCTGAAGTTGGTGGGATGGCAGTCGGCACCGGAGGGTGTTTTCATGGCGCGGGAGCGGCATGTGCAGGCGCTGCACGAAGTCACCAAACAATTAACGTGGGCGGCTGCGCAGTTGCAAGCCCAAAAACCGTCTTTGGATTTGTTGGCCGAAGACTTGCGCCAGGCCCAGCGAGGACTCAGTCAGTTCACCGGCGAGTTCACACCCGATGATTTGTTGGGCGAGATATTTTCGAAATTCTGTATCGGTAAATAAGACGCCGCATGGTGCGTGAGCTGCCGCAGCCTCAAAGGAGAGGCAAAAAAACTCAGGCCACCAGCGTCAGCGAACGCGCTAGCAGCGCGCCCCTTGCAGACAAAATAAAGGCCTCACCAATGGCAGCCCATTCCCCGGTGATGGCCGTGATATTCACCTGGTGGGTCACCCAGACCTCGAATTGACCCGGCGGCATATCAAGCAGCCGTTGACGCAATACCCGGGTTTGTGCGTCTTGGCCGCTGCTGTCTTCGAAGGTGGAGTTCAACGCCGCCAACACGGCGTGTTGGCCGAAAGCCAAGTCCGCAGTGTCGCGGCAACGACACCAGGCGCTCGATTGCACGGCGCGCGCTTGCAGTTGTTGCGCCCGGAACCACTCGCCAATCCGGCGCGACTGAGCACGCCCCGCGTCATTAAGTAGGCGCTGCGTGCTGCAATCGCCCAAGCGGAAATTGGGCGGGTCACCAACACCGGGTACGGTAGCGGCGTGACGAATCATCACCGCACAAGCGCCCGTGCGCAGCAAACCGGCAAACCGTGCAGCGTCTTGTGCGTGCACGCTGGCGCCGCTCCCGGTTAACAGCAGGGTGAGTGCATCACGTCTGTTCATATGGAGCGTCCTTTTAAGAGTATTTCTTCGGCCAAAGCCAAGGCCTCCGGTGTGCCGGACAGCACCAAGGTGTCACCGTTTTCAAGCGGCGTATCTTCTTGCGGCGGAATCTGCGCACCGTTGCTACGCCGCAGGCTTATCACCTGCACCGCCACATTGCCCAGCGCCAGATCGCGTAGCAAGACAGGACCCGGCCTGAGCGCAGGGGGCAACGTGATGCTGGACAGGCGCTCTTGATCAATTTCGTTGACAGTGTCGTCATCAGCGCCGTGGAAATAACCCCGCAAGAGTTTGTAGCGCGCATCACGCTGCGCTTGCACCGCATGAATCACCCTGCGCATGGGCACGCCAATCAGAGCCAAGGCGTGGCTGGCCAGCATCAAACTGCCCTCAATCGCCTCAGGTACCACTTCGGTGGCGCCGGCCGCTTGCAGTTTTTGAAGGTCCCGGTCGTCAACTGTGCGCACAATCACCGGTACTCCGGGTGCGTGCGCACGTATGTTGGCCAGCACCTTCAGTGCGCTGGCTGTGTCCAGGTAGGTCACCACCACTGCGCTGGCACGCGCCAGTCCGGCGGACATCAGCGAAGGCAGTCGGACTGCGTCGCCAAACACCACCGACTCGCCGGCGTTGGCGGCCTGGCGCACACGGTCAGGGTCTAAGTCGAGCGCGATGTATGGAATATTTTCGGCATTGAGCATACGGCCCAGGTTCTGGCCGCAACGGCCATAGCCGCAAATGATCACGTGTTCGCTGGAGTTCATGGCCTGGCGCGCAATGCGGGTCATTTGCAAAGACGCCTGTAACCATTCGCTGCTGACCAGCCGCATCACGATCCGGTTGCTCCCCATGATGATAAAGGGCGTGGCCAGCATTGACAGCACCATGGCTGCCAGCACAGGATTGAGCAAGGAAGCCGGAACCAACTTGTTGTTTTGGGCCAGTGTCAGCAACACAAAGCCAAACTCCCCAGCCTGCGCGAGGTAAAGACCGGTGCGAAGCGCCACACCATCGGTCGCGCCCAGCGCCCGGGCCAGCACAGTCACGAGCAGCAGCTTGAACAGCACAGGCAACACCAAGAGTGTCAGCACCAGCGGCCAGTGGTTGATAACTTCGCGCCAGTCCAGCACCATGCCGATGCTGATAAAAAACAAACCCAGCAGGACATCGTGAAAGGGACGTATATCGGTTTCAACCTGGTGCTTGAATTCGGTTTCCGAAATCAACATGCCGGCAATGAAAGCGCCCAGGGCTAAGCTCAAGCCGGCAAGCTCCGTGAGCCAAGACAGGCTGAGTGTGACCAGCAGTAAGTTGAGAACGAAAAGCTCTTCACTTTTGCGCCTGGCCACCAGCGTCAGCCACCAGCGCATCAGTTTTTGGCCGCCGGTTAAAAGCAGACCAACCAGCAAGCTGGCTTTGAGCAGCGCCAAACCCAGCGCCGTGAAGAGTTGCTCCGGCGGCGAACCCAAGGCAGGAATCAACACCAGCAGCGGCACCACGGCAAGGTCTTGAAAAAGCAAAATGCCCATGACGCGTTTGCCGTGTTCAGACTCCAGCTCCAGACGGTCGGACAGCAGCTTGACGACCAGCGCGGTGCTGCTCATGGCCACGGCACCCGACAAGACCACGGCCGTTTGCCAGCTCATGCCCCACCAGACGGGAAGCACCTTGGCCAGCATCAAAGAGCCGGCAATCACCAGCAGCATGGTCAGCACCACCTGGAACAAACCCAGGCCAAACACATGCCGGCGCATGGAGCGCAACTTGGGCAAGTTGAACTCCAGCCCGATCACAAACATCAGCAACACCACGCCGAACTCGCCCAGGTAGCGCACGCCATCGGCGCCCGGCGCCAGCCCCAAGGCATTGGGCCCGACCACCACGCCCACCAGCAGGTAGCCCAACATGGGCGGCAGCCTCAATGAGCGGCACGCCACCACGCCAAGGACAGCGGCCAGCAGGTAAAAAAGCGTAAGTTCAAGGCCGGACATCCGGTCATGGTATCTGATGGTTTTGACTGTGTTTCACTGGCGGGAAAGCCCTGCCGCAGAAGCGGATTTAAAGCGGTAGCCGTTTCGCATTAGAGGATGCTTCGTTGTGGCTCGATAGAATCAAGCGCATGACAATTGACCGCCCCGCTTTTGACCCAGCGCAAGCAGTGGCCCTGGCCCGCAAGACCTTTGAGATAGAAGCGGCTGCGGTGTTGGGCCTGGGCGAGCGCATTGGGCCTGAATTTGCTGACGCGGTTCAGGCCATCTTGCGCTGCAGCGGCCGCGTGGTCGTGATGGGCATGGGCAAGAGCGGGCACATCGGGCGCAAGATTGCCGCCACCCTGGCGTCAACGGGAACGCCAGCCATGTTTGTCCACCCGGGCGAAGCCAGCCATGGCGACCTGGGCATGATCACCCCGGCCGATGTGGTGCTGGCGATTTCCAACAGCGGTGAAAGCGCAGAACTCAGTGCGATTTTGCCGACACTGCGGCGCTTGCAGGTGATGCTCATAGGGCTAACGGGGAGTACGCAGTCTTCGCTGGCGCAGCACGCCGACATAGTGCTTGATACCAGCGTAGCCCAGGAAGCCTGCCCTCTGAACTTGGCGCCCACGGCCAGCACCACGGCCCAACTGGCCATGGGCGATGCGCTTGCGGTGGCGCTGCTGCAGGCGCGCGGCTTCAAGCCTGAAGACTTTGCCCGTTCGCACCCGGGCGGTGCGTTGGGGCGCAAACTGCTCACACTGGTGGCCGACGTGATGCGCCATGGCGACGCAGTTCCTGCCGTTCGGCCGGACGCCAGCCTGGGCGAGTTGATGCGCGAGATGAGCGTTAAAGGCCTGGGTGCGTCGGCGGTGACGGACGCACAGCACCGTGTGCTCGGTATTTTTACCGACGGCGATTTGCGCCGGCTGATCGAGGCCGGCGTGGACTTGCGCGCCATGCAGGCGGCTGACGTGATGCACGCTAATCCGCGCACGTTGATGGCGAGCGCGCTGGCCGTAGACGCTGCTGCATTGATGGAGCAGCACCGCATCACCAGCGTGCTGGTCACCGACGCGTCGGGCCAACTGTGCGGCGCGCTCAACAGCAATGACTTGTTGCGCGCCAAGGTGATTTGATGAACGCTACCACCACGCCCAGATTGCCGGCTCTGGTGCCCGCGCTGAATTTTGCGCCCGAGCTGCTGCAGCGAGCACAGGGCCTGAAAGTGGTTTTTTTGGATGTCGACGGCGTACTCACCGATGGCGGGATTTATTTCAGTGAACAAGCCCCGTCAGGCGCCGGGGAGAAAGCGGGCGCGGGTGAATCTATCAAACGCTTCAATACCCTGGACGGCCACGGCCTGAAGCTCTTGCAAAAAGCCGGTATCACGCCCGTCATCATCACCGGCCGTGACAGCGTGGTGCTGCGCGCAAGATTGCAGGCCCTGGGTATTGTGCATGCGCACTTCGGCACCGAAGACAAACTCCCCGCTGCCGAGCAAAGTCTGAATGCGTTGGGCTGCGACTGGCATGAAGCTGCGGCCATGGGCGATGACTGGCCCGACCTGCCGGTGATGCGCCGTGCCGCCTTGCGCTGCGCGCCTCCCAATGCACATGCGCAAGTGCTGGCGGCGGCCAACTTTGTGACGCGCGCCAGGGGCGGCCATGGCGCGGTGCGGGAACTTTGCGACCTTTTGCTGGTGGCCAGTGGCCGCTATGCCGGCCTGCTGGCCGAGTACGCCACATGATCGCGCCAGCACTGTCTAAGTTGGACACCCCGGTGGCACCACGCCGGCGGGGGGGTCTTCCGCTGTTTTTGCGGCTTTGGGACCGGCTGACGATTTATTTGCCCTTGCTCGTCACCGGTCTGCTGGCCTTGCTGACTTACTGGTTGGTGAGTAGCGCACCGCCGGCGCCCGCACCTGTGCCTGAGCGCGCCGTTAAGCACGAAGTGGACTATTTCATGCGCCGCGCCACAGTGAAAACCTTTGACGACAAGGGTCGACTGAAGTCGGAAGTGTTTGGCCTCGAAGCGCGTCACTACCCGGACACCGAAACGGTTGAAATTGATCAATTCAAAATGCGCGCCATCAATCCGCAGGGGCGCATCACAACGGCGACGGCCAAGCGTGCTCTGAGCAACGACGCGGGCAATGAGGTTCAACTCTTTGGCAATGCCCGGGTGGTGCGTGAGCCGCAGCAACAGGCCGACGGCAGCTGGTTGCCCCGACAGGAGTACCAGGGCGAGTTTTTGCACGTCTTCATGGATGAAGAGCGCGTCAAATCGCATTTGCCGGTGGTGCTGACCAGCGGCAAGGACAAGTTCAGCGGCGACGCTTTGGCGCACGATAGCGTCACCCAAGTGACTGATTTGCAAGGCCGCGTCAAAGCTCGGCTGGAACCCCGCCGCAGCACGGAGCCCGCCCCTTCTCGTTGATGCGCAAAGCAAAAAGGCCTCAAGACCTAAGTCCTGAAGCCTTTGAAGTGCCGCCTTTCAGAGGGTGTCTGAGAGTAATGGCAAGCCTGGTATTTTGGGGGGCAAGGGCTTAATAGCCGCCGCGGCCACCGCCGCCGCCGCCGCCGCCGGAGCGGCCGCCACCGCCGCCGCCGCCATAAGGGCTGCGAAAGCCGCCGTCAGAACCGCCACCACCACCGTAGCCGCCACCGCCACCGCCACCGCCGCCAGAACCGCCACCGCCGCCACCGGAACGACCACCACCGCCGCCGCCGCCGTAGCCGCCACCACCGCCACCACCGCCACCACCAAAGCCGCCACTGCGAGGAGGTCGCGCCTCCATCGGACGGGCTTCATTCACGACGACACTTCGGCCGCCCAAGGGCTGACCGTTCATGCCATTGATGGCTGCCTGGGCTTCAGCATCGCTGCCCATTTCGACAAAACCAAAGCCTTTGGAGCGACCGGTGTCGCGCTCCATCATGACTTTGGCACTGGTGACAGAGCCGAACTGACCAAAAGATTGTTGCAGGTCTTCGTCACGAACCGAGTACGGCAG
>CAXNEG010000106.1:0-5923 GCA_964201305.1 Polaromonas sp. | reverse complement strand
CAGGTCCGGCGCAGTCGCACTGGCAGCAAGGCCAGCGTCTTTTCCTGGAGCGCCAGGGCCAGCTTAACTTGTCGTGCGCCCAATGCCATGATCAGAACCATGGACGGCGGCTTTACACCGACGCCTTGAGCCAGGGCCAGCCCAATGCTTACCCCGTGTACCGTCTGGAATGGCAGGGCGTGGGTTCGCTGGAGCGGCGCTTGCGCAGCTGCTTTGTCGGCGTGCGTGCGGAGCCGCTGGCCTGGGGTGCGCTCGAATCGCGCCAGCTCAGTCTTTATCTGATGTGGCGCGGCGAAGGCCTGCCTCTGGAAGTGCCGGCGGTGCGCAAGTAGCGCAGGGCCGGCACGCGGGCTCGCCTCAGATCACAGGCGCTCGAAAATCGCCGCAATGCCCTGGCCGCCGCCTATGCACATGGTCACCAGTGCGTAGCGCCCTTGAATGCGCTCCAGCTCGTACAAGGCTTTGACGGTGATCAGCGCACCGGTTGCGCCTATCGGATGCCCCAGCGAAATGCCTGAGCCGTTGGGGTTGACTTTGGCCGGGTCCAGACCGAGGTCGCGCGTGACGGCGCAGGCCTGCGCGGCAAAGGCTTCGTTGGCTTCGATCACATCCAGGTCTTTGACTGTGAGGCCGGCTTTTTTCAGCGCCAGTTGCGTTGCCGGCACCGGGCCGATGCCCATGTACTTGGGGTCCACGCCGGCATGTGCGTAGGCCACCAGGCGGGCCAGCGGCTTGATGCCGCGGGCTTTGGCGGTGCCCGCCTCCATCAGCACCACTGCGGCAGCAGCGTCATTGATGCCAGAGGCATTGCCGGCAGTCACGGTGCCGTTTTCTTTGATGAAGACGGCCTTGAGTTTGGCCATGTCTTCCAGTGTGCAGTTGGGGCGGTAGTGCTCGTCGGTGTCGTAGGCGACTTCACCCTTGCGGCTTTTGAGCATGACCGGCACGATCTGCGACTTGAAACGTCCGCCCTCAATGGCGCGTTGCGCACGGTTGTGGCTCTCGACGGCCAGCGCGTCCTGGTCGGCCCGCGTAATGCCCCACTTGGCGGCAATGTTCTCTGCTGTCACGCCCATGTGGATGGTGTGAAACGGGTCGTGCAGCGCGCCCACCATCATGTCGACCATTTTGCTGTCGCCCATGCGTGCGCCAAAGCGCGTGGCCAGGCTGGCGTAGGGCGCGCGGCTCATGTTTTCAGCGCCGCCACCAATGGCCACGTCGGCATCGCCCAGCAAGATGCTCTGGCTGGCCGAGATGATGGCCTGCAGGCCTGAGCCGCACAGGCGGTTGACGTTGAAGGCCGGCGTGCCCTCGGCGCAGCCGCCGTTGATGGCCGCTACGCGCGACAGGTACATGTCGCGGGCTTCGGTGTTGACCACGTGCCCAAAGACCACATGGCCGACGTCTTTGCCATCAACGCCGGCGCGCGCGAGCGACTCTCGCACGACCAGCGTCGCCAGTTCGATGGGCGGCGTGTCTTTGAGGCTTGCGCCAAAGGTTCCGATAGCGGTGCGCACACCGCTGACAACAACAACTTCACGGCTCATGGCAAGGTCTCCTTAGAGTTTTGAATATACATGGCAGACTATGCTGGGATTTGTCTACAGCCGGCTGACAGACGCACGCAAAAGAGGCTTGGCCCTGCCCCCGTTTGACCGCCCAGCTTGCAAAAGCCAGCAGACGGAGTCCGGGCGCTATTAAATAAGAAGCGGTGAGCCTACTGTTTTCAGGGGGTTTGGGAGTTTTGTCCTGGCTCGCACTGCCCGGCGCTGGCCCGTGCCAACCTGGGGCGCCCCTGGTTTTGCGCTGCTCGCTAAAATGCAGCCATTAGGGGGTCTGCATCGTTTGCCTGCGGCCAGCCCTGTGCCAACCACGAGAAGTCTGCCCATGTTTTACCCTCAGGAATTTGACGTGATCGTCGTCGGCGGCGGCCATGCCGGTACCGAGGCCGCGCTGGCTGCGGCCCGCATGGGCTGCCAGACCTTGCTCTTGACGCACAACATCGAGACGCTGGGTCAGATGAGCTGCAACCCGTCGATTGGCGGCATTGGCAAGGGCCACCTGGTCAAGGAGGTCGATGCAATGGGCGGCGCCATGGCGCTGGCCACCGATGAGGGCGGCATCCAGTTCCGCATTCTCAACTCGAGCAAGGGCCCGGCCGTGCGCGCCACGCGGGCGCAGGCCGACCGCATTTTGTACAAGGCCGCCATTCGCCGGATGCTCGAAAACCAGCCCAATTTGTGGCTGTTCCAGCAGGCGGTCGATGACTTGCTGGTCGAGGGCGACAGGGTGGTCGGCGCCGTCACCCAGGTTGGCATCAAGTTCAAAAGCCGCACTGTGGTGCTGACGGCCGGCACCTTTCTGGACGGCAAAATCCACGTGGGCCTGAACAACTACGCGGCCGGCCGTGCCGGTGATCCCCCGGCGGTGTCGCTGAGCGCCCGGCTGAAAGAACTCAAGTTGCCGCAGGGCCGGCTGAAAACCGGCACGCCGCCGCGCCTGGATGGGCGCAGCATTGATTTTTCTAAATGCACGGTGCAGCCGGGTGACGGCATGCCGGGCGGCGAGGGTGATAGCGTGCCGGTGTTCAGCTTCATGGGCGCGGGCATTGCCCACCCGCAGCAAGTGCCTTGCTGGATCACCCACACCAACGAGCGCACGCACGACATCATCCGCGCGGGCTTTGACCGCAGCCCCATGTTTACCGGCAAGATCGACGGCGTCGGCCCGCGCTACTGCCCCAGCGTCGAAGACAAGATCAACCGATTTGCCGACAAGACCAGCCACCAGATTTTTCTGGAGCCCGAAGGCCTGACCACCCACGAGATTTACCCTAACGGCATCTCGACCAGCCTGCCATTTGACATCCAGCACGCCTTGGTGCGCTCCATGGCCGGCATGGAAAACGCCCATATTTTGCGGCCCGGCTACGCTATCGAATACGACTATTTTGACCCGCGCTCTCTCAAAAGCAGCTTTGAAACCCGGGCCATTGGCGGCCTGTTTTTTGCAGGGCAAATCAATGGCACCACCGGCTATGAAGAGGCGGCGGCCCAGGGCCTGTTTGCCGGAATCAACGCGGCGCTGCAATGCCGCGGCCAAGACGCCTGGCTGCCGCGCCGTGACCAGGCTTACTTGGGCGTGCTGGTCGACGACCTGATCACCAAGGGCGTGACTGAGCCCTACCGCATGTTCACCAGCCGCGCCGAGTACCGGTTGATGCTGCGCGAAGACAACGCCGACGCCCGCCTGACCGAAAAAGGCCGAGAGCTCGGGCTGGTGGACGACGCCCGTTGGGACGCTTTCAACCGCAAGCGGGATGCTGTTTCACGTGAAACCGAACGCCTGCGCTCGCTCTGGGTCAACCCCAACAACCTGCCCGCCGCCGAGGCTGAGCGGGTGTTGGGCAAGGCGATCGAGCGTGAATACAACCTGCTGGACTTGCTCAAACGGCCGGACGTGAACTACGCCGGCCTCATGACTTTGGACGGCGGGCGCTTTGCCAGCGCCGAGCTGGCCGCGCTGGGCGCCGGTGCCGCGGGTGCCAATCCGGCCGTTTCACGTGAAACCAACATGCCAGCCGACATGCTGGCCGCCGTGATCGAGCAGATCGAGATCGTGGCCAAGTACGCCGGCTACATCGACCTGCAAAAGTCCGAGGTTGAGCGCGCCGCCCACTATGAAAACCTCAGGTTGCCTGCCGAGCTGGACTATTTGCAGGTTTCGGCGCTGAGCATCGAGGCGCGGCAAAAGCTGGCCAAGCACCGCCCCGAAACCCTGGGCCTGGCCTCGCGCATCTCGGGAATCACGCCGGCCACCATTTCCTTGTTGTTGGTTCACTTGAAAAAAAACCTCTGGAAAGGCGCCGTGGCCCAGCCCATCGCAGCCCAGCCGGCCAAGGCTGACGCGTGACCAAAGAGGCTGAGGCCGTGCTGCGCGCCGGTCTGGCCGCGCTCCGTTTGCGCCTGTCAGACGCCCAGGTTCAGGCCTTGCTCGACTACCAAACCCTGATCGGCAAGTGGAACAAGGTCTACAACCTGACGGCCGTGCGTGATCCTGCCGAGATGCTGACGCACCATTTACTCGACAGTCTGGCCGCGGTCGCGCCGCTGCAAAAACATTTGCAGGGCCGTGGCCTGAGCGCCGCCAGCCTGCTCGATGTGGGTGCCGGTGCCGGCCTGCCGGGCGTGGTGCTGGCCATTTGCTGTCCGAGCCTGGCGGTGACCTGTGTGGACACGGTGGGCAAAAAAGCCGCCTTTATCAAGCATGTGGCGCTGGCACTGGGGTTGCCGAACCTGACCGGCTTGCACGCCCGGGTGGAGACCATCACCCAGCCCTTCGACGTGATCTGCTCGCGCGCCTTTGCTTCGCTGGCGGACTTCGCCGGCTGGTCGCAGGCGGCGCTGGCCCCCGGCGGCGTGTGGATGGCGCTCAAGGGCAAGCATCCGGCTGACGAGCTGGCCATGCTGCCGCCGAATGTCGCCATGTTTCACGTGGAACCGCTGGCAGTGCCCGGGCTGGCTGCAGAGCGCTGCATCATCTGGCTTCAAAAGGCCGGTTGACCGGGCGAGGCCGGAGCCTGTCGTAAACTCGAAGGCTTCATAGAAGGATTTTCATGCTCGGCTCATTCGCCGGCGTCGCTGACTACGGCGCTTTTGTTATTGCCATCGTCGTTTTTCTGGCCATTCCCGGGCCGGGCAACCTGGCGCTGATCACCTCGACGGGCAAGGGCGGCATCGCCGGCGGCATGGGCGCGACCTTCGGCGTGATCGCCGGCGACCAGGTGCTGCTCTGGGCCGCGGTGGCAGGCGTGTCTGCCTTGATGGCCGCGTACCCCACGGCTTTTCACCTGGTGCAGTGGCTGGGCGCGGCCTACCTGGCCTGGCTGGGCGTCAAAATGCTGCTGGCCAAACCGGGTGACGCACCCGTACTGACAATGAAGACCGGCCACTATTTCCGCCAGACCTTGCTGATCACCTTGCTCAACCCCAAGGCCATTGTGTTTTACCTGGCGTTTTTCCCGCTTTTCATTGACCCGGCCCAGCATCAGGGCCTGCTCACTTTTGGCGTGATGGCCTTGACCATCGCTGCCCTGACCTTTTTGTACGGCCTGGGCGCTGTGTTGCTGACGCACTTTCTGGCTGAGCGTGTGCGCGCCAACCCCCGCATGTCGGCGCTGCTTGAAAAAGGCGCCGGCATTTTCCTCATTGGCTTTGGCGTCAAGCTGGCCTTGTCGCGTTAAGCCCGCACGGCGGCGCATTCCCCCTTATCCAAAGAGCAAGCACCCATGGCCAAAATATTTTGTGTAGCCAACCAAAAGGGCGGGGTGGGCAAGACCACCACCACGGTCAATCTCGCGGCCGGTCTGGCGCAGCTCGGCCAGCGCGTGCTGATGATCGACCTGGACCCGCAGGGCAACGCCACCATGGGCTCGGGCGTGGACAAGCGCCAGCTGGAGCTCACTGTTTATGACGTGCTTTTGGAGTCCGCCTCTATCGCCGAAGCGCGCGTCAGCAGCCAGAAACTGGTGGACGCTGGTTGCGGCTACGACGTGCTGGGCGCCAACCGCGAACTGGCCGGCGCCGAGGTCGAGCTGGTCGAGGTCGAGCGCCGCGAAAAACGTCTGCGCCTGGCCATCGAGGCGGTGGCCGACCAATACGACTTCGTGCTCATCGATTGCCCGCCGTCCTTGTCCATGCTCACGCTCAACGGCCTGTGCTGCGCGCACGGCGTCATCGTCCCCATGCAGTGCGAATACTTCGCGCTCGAAGGCCTGACCGACCTGGTCAACACCATCAAGCAGGTGCACGCCAACCTGAACAAAGAGCTGGCCATCATCGGGCTCTTGCGCGTCATGTTCGACCCGCGCATCACCTTGCAGTTGCAGGTCAGCGAGCAGCTCAAGCAACACTTTGGCGACAAG
>CAXNEG010000105.1:0-6037 GCA_964201305.1 Polaromonas sp. | reverse complement strand
GCCGTGCTGGCGTCGGGTGTGACGATGGCCGTCAGCCGGCCTTGCGCTTTGTCGCGCAGGCCCAGGCGGGCCAGCAGGAGGGCGTCGGCCGAGCCTATGGGTTGCGGCAAGGTGAAGCGTTTGCCGGGGACAAGTTTGGGTAAATCCATGAATGCTCAGCTAGGACCGGAAGAACGAAAAAATTCAGCGCCAATGGCAAACACCCCACGCCGGCCGGCGGGGGGTGCAGGACTGATTTTAGAATCTATGATCGCCCAATGAGTGTCCAGACCGTTAAATCATTGAAATCAGCCTCGCCTGCCTTGGTTTCTGGGCCATTGGCGCGTGTGTTTGTGCTCATTCCCTGCGCCGGCAATGGCAGCCGTGCGGCTGTCGCCGGCGCCCCTCTTTTGGCCAAACAATACCAGCAGCTTGCCGGTCAGCCCATGGTCGTTCACACGGTGCAGGCTTTTCGGGCCTTGGGCACTGAGCTGGCCGGCCTCAATGTGGTGATTTCCCCGGACGACGCTGACTTTGAGTCTGTATTCCCGGGCTTTGGTTTGCCCGGCGAAACCTTGCTGCGCTGCGGCGGCGCCACCCGTGCAGACTCTGTGCGCCAGGGTTTGCAGGCCTTGCTGGGCACCGCTGGTAGGGCCGGCCCCCGGGACTGGGTGCTGGTGCACGATGCGGCGCGTTGCCTGGTCACGCCAGCGCAAATCCGGCAGCTGATCGCAGCGTGCCAACATGATCCCGTCGGCGGCCTGCTGGCGCAACCCCTGGCCGATACCCTCAAAGTCCAAGCCCCGGGCGAACAAGCAGACGCAGACCCGCGCGTTGGCGCCACTCTGGAGCGCAGCGGTAAATGGCTGGCTCAAACGCCGCAGATGTTTCGTGTGGGCGAATTATTGGACGCCTTGCTGGCAGCCGAGGCCCGCAGCTTGGTGGTGACCGACGAGGCCAGCGCCATGGAAGCGCTGGGTTTGTCACCCCGGCTGGTGCGATCTGGCGCGCACAACCTGAAGATCACCTACCCTGAAGACTTTGCGCTGGCCGACGCGCTGCTGCAAAGCCGTCGGCATTGACGTGGCGCTTGGCCCTTGAAGACACTGACTGGTTTGACTCATGAACTTGCCTACGCTTACTACCGCAGCCACCAACGCCGCTGAGCAGCCGCCCCCCTGCGCCTTTCGCATCGGCGAGGGCTGGGACACGCATGCGCTGGTGGCAGGTCGAAAGTTAATTTTGGGCGGCGTACGGGTGCCTTATGAGTTTGGTCTGCTCGGCCATTCAGATGCCGATGTGCTGCTGCACGCCATCACGGATGCCTTGCTGGGTGCGGCGGCGCTGGGGGATATCGGGCGGCATTTCCCTGACACCGATGCGCGCTTCAAGGGCGCCGATTCGATGCATCTGCTGGTCGAAGCTGCCGCTTTGGTGCGCCAGGCAGGTTGGGCCATTGGCAACATTGACAGCACCATCATCGCGCAGGCACCTAAGCTGGCGCCTTACATTCCGGCCATGCAGCGCGGCATTGCCGCCGCCTTGGGCCTGGCTTTGGATGCGGTGAACGTGAAAGCCAAGACGGCTGAAAAAATGGGCCCGGTGGGCGAGGGCCTGAGCATGGAATCGCGCGCCGTGGTGCTGCTGCAGCGCTAAGCAGCCAGCGCCCAAGCGGCTTTGCGCTATCGCGCGTACACGCAGCGAAAGCCGATGTACACCGCGTAAAAGCCGGCCGGCTTGAAGGCCTGCACATCGGCTTTCATGTTGGAGGCGCCGTACCACCAGGAGCCACCCACCGTTCTGCGCTCATCGCCTTTCGCGTCGCTCGTCCATTCCCAAACGTTGGCGCCCATGTCGTAGAGCCCGTTGACGCCGGCCCGGGTGGCTCCGGCTGGGGCTGCACGCGGCCAGGGGTCGGGCTCGCTGGTGTTGGCCCCTTGCGGACTGTCGCCGGTGGTCCAGGGGTATGTTTTGCCTTTGACCCAGGGTTTTTCGGGTGCGTCGCGTAATTCAGTGAAACCGGCGCTTTGCCATTCGGCGCCTGTCGGCAGGCGCCCGCCGGCCCAGCGGCAATAGGCCTGGGCCTCGGCAAAGTCCAGGTGCACCGCTGGCATATTTTCAGTGGTGGGCTGTCCATCGGGCGCCCGCCAGGACCAGCCCGGACGGCGCTCCCAGCCGGCACCGAATTCGAAACCGCCGCCTTCTTTTTCGGCCCGGGTCACGGTACCTGTGGCGCGCACATAGCGCTCAAACTGGCCGATGGTGACTTCTGTGCGGTCAATGGCAAAAGCCGGCAGCCGAACTTTGTCCCCGACTTGGGCTAGGGTGGGGCTGGTGCAAAGCATCAAGCCGGCCAGGCTGGCTCGCCATGAAAAGAGTGCAAGCTGGGTGTTCATGTTTTGCTCAGACACAAATAAAAATGAAACACTGTGAAAGGATGGTTGGAAGGGGCCTGCGCCTCATGGAAAGCCCTTACGCCGCTTGCTCTTTAGCTTGAATCGCAATGCTCAGGCAGGCCACAATAGGCCATGTCTTCTTTTGTACGTTACTTGCCCGCAAGCAGCACGCTGGTGCTGGATTCACCCCACAGCGGCACCGACTATCCGGCCGATTTTCGGCATGTCTGCCCCTTGCCTGCCTTGCGCCGCACCGAAGACACGCATGTTGACAAGTTGTATGACTTTGCACCGGCCTTGGGTGCGGCCTGGGTAGAGGCTTGCTTTCCGCGCAGCTATCTGGATGCCAACCGCGACCTCACCGAGCTCGATGTCAACTTACTCGACGGCCCCTGGCCGGGCGAGGTGGCGAGCGAGCCGAAACTGCTGGCCAAGGTGCGTCTGGGCAAAGGTCTTATTTGGCGAATGACCGATGATGGCGTTCCCCTGTATGAGCGCCAGCTGTCTGTGGCCGAGGTGCAGGCGCGCATTGCCAATTGCTGGCAGCCTTATCACGCGGCCGTCGCGCAAGCCATAGACCATGCGCATGCAAAGCATGGTTTCAGTATTCACCTGAACTGCCACTCGATGCCGGCTGTGGCCGCCAGCCACGCCACGGATTTCCCCGGCTTGGTCCATGCGGACTTTGTGGTGGGCAACCGCGACCACAGCACCAGCAGCCCGGCGCTGGCACAAATGGTGTGTGAACATCTGAGCGGGCGTGGCTACGACGTGTCGCTGAACCATCCCTACAAGGGCGTGGAACTGGTTCGCCGCTACGGCGACCCGACTCTGCACCGGCACAGCATCCAGATCGAGATCAATCGCAAGCTCTACATGGACGAGCATTCGTTGGCCTTGCACGACGGCTATGAGCCGCTCAAAGCCAGCTTGCGTTCACTGGTCGAGCTGTTGCTGGTCACTGACCCGCGGCGGCTCTGAGCGCTTTCAGGCTCCAACAAAAAACCCTTAACAAAGACAGAGCTCGAGATGGACCGTGTAGACGCTGTGGTGATTGGTGCGGGGGTGGTGGGCCTGGCCGTGGCCCGCGCGCTGGCTTTGCAGGGGCGTGAGGTCTGGGTGCTGGAAGCCGCCAATGCGATTGGCACCGGCACCAGCTCGCGCAACAGCGAAGTCATACACGCCGGCATTTACTACCCGCAAGGCTCGCTCAAGGCCAGGCTGTGTGTGGCGGGCAAGGCCCTCATGTACGCCTATGCCGCCGAGCGCGGCATTCCGCACCGCCGCTGCGGCAAGCTGATCGTGGCAACGCAGCCGGAGCAGGTGGCCCAGTTGCAGGCCATTCGCCTCAAAGCTGCAGCCAACGGCGTGAATGACCTGGTGCTGCTCTCGCGTGAAGAAGCCCAGGCGCTGGAGCCGCAACTTGAATGCGTTGCAGCCCTTCAGTCCCCCAGCACCGGCATTGTTGACAGCCATGCATTCATGCTGGCGTTGCAGGGCGACCTTGAAAACGCCGGCGGACTGGTCGCGCTCAACTCCCCTTTGGCCTCGGCCCGGTGCAGTCTGGATGGCATCACGCTGCAGACGCAAGACGGCACCGAGCTGCACGCTGGCGTGGTGGTGAACGCCGCCGGGCTGTATGCGCAGACGCTGGCGCAGCGCTTTGCCGGTTTGCCAGCCCGGCATGTACCGCCCAGCTATTACGCTAAAGGCAATTACTTCACGCTGGCCGGCCGCGCACCCTTTCAGCGCTTGATTTACCCCGTGCCCGAGGCCGCTGGCCTGGGCGTACACCTCACGCTGGACATGGGCGGACAGGCTAAGTTCGGGCCCGATGTCGAATGGGTGAGCTCACCCGAAGACCTGGTGGTGGACCCGGCGCGGGGCGATGCTTTTTATGCCGAGGTGCGCAAATACTGGCCCGGTTTGCAAGACGGCGCGTTGGCGGCCGGTTATGCCGGCATACGCCCCAAAACGCAGGGGCCGGCCGAAGCGGCGGGTGACTATGTGATTCAGGGCCCGGCCGATCATGGTGTGGCCGGGCTGGTCAATCTGTTCGGCATCGAGTCGCCGGGCCTGACCAGCTCGCTGGCGCTGGGCGCCCATGTGGCGGCTTTGCTGTCGAGCCCGGCCTGAGGCCTCAGTCGTCCAGCCCCAGCGCCTGGTACACCCGCAGCGCCGCATAGGCGTCGTTCGCTGCGTAGCTCAGCTGGGCCGGGGTCAGGTGCAAATTGGCCCAGTTGGAGGTGGTGGCCTTGCGTGACTTGAGAAAGCGCCGGTTGAACATCAGCGCCACCGCGCCCCTCACCCCCATGTCCTTGCGGTAACCGCGTTCATGAAAGACCGCGTTGAGGTCCAGCACACCCTGCAAATCCACACCCAGCTTGCTGATGATGCGGCGGCGGTCATCGCCCAGCCCGAAGCCGGCTTTAATGAGTGTGGGCGACTCCAGCAACTGCGCCAATGCGGCACGGCAACCCGCGTCGTTGAGCTGAAAAATATAGGCTTGGTCCAGCGTGGCAAGCTGCACGATGTGCGGGCCGTCTGAGCTTTCGTTGCGCGCAAACGTAGGTTTGGACTCGGTGTCAAAACCCAACACCCGCCCCCCGGCCAGTGCTTGCAGGGCCTGCTCAGCGTGGCTGGCGGTGGCCACCAGCTGGACCTGGTTCAGTGCAAGGCCGGCAAAAGGCTCGAGCAGGGCAATGGCTTCTTTGTCCGGGGTGGCAAGGCGTTCATTCATGGGGCAGGGGGCGGCTGTGCGCTTGAGAGAAAATAGCGCCTAGCTTACAGCGCGCCTTAATGGGCTTGGCGCCCGCCCCGATTTATTGACTGGACCCGCATGGCCACCGCCCAAAGCATCACCACTGACCACTACAAGCTTTTCCCGTCGCCGCGCAATTTGCACCGGTTGATCTTCGAGCACGAAGTCTTTGTGCCGCACCCCTACATGCTGATCGACATGGACAGCTACTACCTCAAGGGCAAATTCAGCCTGTTCGCCGCCTGCCGTCTGGCTGACAACAAGATGGGCCAGCTGGTCACGCTGGAGCTGCCCGAGGACGAAGCCAAGTTCAAGCTGAAGTTTGTGCCTGATTAAGCCCAGGCCAGGGCGCCGCTCAGCGGGCCTGTTGAATGGCGCTGGCAGCTTCTGTGACCAGGGCGGGGCCTTTGTAAATCAGCCCGGTGTAAATCTGCACCACGTCGGCACCGGCCTTGATCTTGGACACAGCATCGGCGCCACTCATCACACCACCGACGCCGATGATCGGATAGCCCGTGCCCAAGGCGGCGCGCAACTGACGGATGACCCGGTTGCTGGCAGCGAGCACCGGCGCGCCGCTCAGGCCGCCGGCTTCTTCGGCATGCGCCATGCCCTTGACCGCTTCACGGCTGAGCGTGGTGTTGGTGGCAATCACGCCGTCCATGGCGTGGCGCTTCAAGGTGGCGGCAATCACTTCAATCTGAGCCTCGTCCAGATCAGGCGCGATCTTCACAAAAATCGGTACGGTTTTACCGTGCGCTTGCTTGAGCATCTCGCGACGTTCGGCAATGGCGCTCAGCAGAGCGTCCAGCGCTTCATCGCTTTGCAGGGCACGCAGGTTCTGGGTGTTCGGGCTGGAGATGTTGACGGCGACGTAGTCAGCCTGCGGGTAGACGCCGTC
>CAXNEG010000104.1:0-6053 GCA_964201305.1 Polaromonas sp. | reverse complement strand
TACGTTATCCCCCACGACTGGGCACGTTCCGATATATTACTCACCCGTTCGCCACTCGCCACCAGGATTGCTCCCGTGCTGCCGTTCGACTTGCATGTGTAAGGCATGCCGCCAGCGTTCAATCTGAGCCAGGATCAAACTCTATAGTTTAATCACTGCAATATTTCAACTCCCCGAGTCCAACCAAAGTCAAACACGAGAAGAAAACTCATAAAAACGGAATTGAAAGTGACATCTTTCGATGTTACCTATTTCTATCTCTATGAGCGTTTAAGGTCAGAAGACCCGGCCACACATCGCTGTGTAGCCTGGCAGTCGCCTTCAAACGCCCATACTTATCGGCTGTAAATTTTTAATGATCCAGGCTACAAAAAGAGACCTAGAGTCGCTTTTCATGCCGTTCGCTGAAATCAGCTTAGCCTTAAATTATAAACCGGATTTTTTGTCCGTGTCAAACAATTTTTTGACTTTATCTGCCGCCAGAACATCAGTGCTTTGAAGCACAAATATCCTGCATTTTTAGCAGAGCCTATCATCATATCACGGTTTTTTAAGCCGCAAAAAAATGATTGCAATTTTCTCTGCTCTTCTTGCCCCACCAACCCTGAAGTTGTTAGCAACTTTTTTTGAACAGAGCCAGCTAGTCTAGCATGCTTTTGAGTGGGCCGCAAAGCCTCCGGCTGAGATCATGGCCTGCTGTGCGCGGTGTTCCTATCTTGGATTGCCGCTGATTTGGTGGGCGCATCTTTGTAGCTGTTGAAGGGCCATGGCTACCGGGATAATGCGTCCTCTATATGGCACTCATTACCCTTTTGGACGCTCAACTCGCTTTTGGGCACGTCGCACTGCTGGACCACGCAGATTTTTCACTCGAAGCCAACGAACGCATAGGCCTGATAGGTCGCAATGGGACTGGCAAGTCTTCACTGCTGAAAATCCTCGCCGGCTTAGAAAAAGCGGACGACGGCGCGCTGCAGTTGCAACAAAACCTGCGCATTGCCTATGTGCCCCAAGAACCCAGCCTGGACCCGCACGCGACCGTGTTCAATGAAGCCAGTGCCGGCTTGGCGCGCACGCGCCATGTGGTTGAGCAGTACCTGGCTGCAGACGAGAACACCGACCTCGATGCACTCCAATCAGAAATAGAGGCTCTGGATGGCTGGAACTGGGAGCAACGGGTTGAGGAAACTTTGCACCGCCTGCACTTGGACAAAGATGCCATCGTCGGCTCGCTTTCGGGCGGAACCAAAAAAAGGGTGGCTCTGGCGCAAGCACTGGTGGCCAAACCTGACGTGTTGTTGCTGGACGAGCCCACCAACCACCTGGACCTGGACTCCATTGCCTGGCTCGAAGACTTGCTGGTGAACTTCAATGGAAGCATCATCACCATCACCCATGACCGGGCATTTTTAGACCAAGTGGCTACTGCCATTGTCGAGCTGGACCGCGGCAAATTACGCAGCTACCCTGGTAACTTTGCACAGTACCTCCTCACCAAAGAAGACCAGATGGCGCAAGAGGCGGTAATCAACGCCAAAGCCGACAAGTTGCTGGCACAGGAAGAGATTTGGATACGCAAGGGGGTCGAGGCGCGCCGCACACGCAGTGTGGCGCGTATCGGCCGGCTTGAAGCGCTGCGTGACAACCGTGCCGCACGTCGTGACGCTGTTGGCCGCGTTAATCTGGATGTTTCAAGCGGCGAAAAAAGCGGAAAGATCGTGGCCGAACTAACCGATGTATCCAAAAGTTTTGGTCACCCGGGAGACGAGAAGATCATCGTCAACCGCTTCACCGGCACTTTGCTGCGCGGTGACAAGATCGGCTTGCTGGGTCCCAACGGCGCGGGTAAAACGACTTTGCTCAAGCTTATTTTGGGTGAGCTGCAGCCTGACGTGAGCGTGCCGCCTGGCAAGATCAGACAAGGCGCGAATTTGCAGGTTGCTTACTTCGACCAAATGCGTGACGCGCTGGACCTGGACGCTACGCTGGAGGACTTCATCAGCCCCGGGAGCGAATGGGTCGAAATCAACGGTCAGAAAAAACATGTTAAGAGCTACCTGACCGATTTTTTGTTTTCACCCGCGCGCGCGAACTCGCCGGTGCGCACGCTCTCAGGCGGCGAGCGCAACCGATTGCTGTTGGCGCGCCTTTTTGCCCGGCCGGCCAATGTCCTGGTGCTGGACGAACCTACCAACGATTTGGACATTGACACCCTCGAGTTGCTTGAAGATTTGTTGCAAAACTACGAAGGCACGGTGTTTTTAGTAAGCCACGACCGCCGTTTTTTAGACAATGTGGTCACCAGCACCATTGCCTATGAAGGGACCCCGGAAAACCCTGGCTTTTGGCGCGAGTACGAAGGTGGCGTGACCGACTGGATCACACAGTCGAAGCGGGCCGCACAAATCAACGGGCAGATCAGCGCCAAGCCTAGCGCCGCAGCCAAACCGGCCAGCCCCGGCAAAAACGTCGGCGTCACGGCCAAGCTGGCGGCTGATTCACCCGCCAAAAAGAAACTCAGTTACAAAGACCAGCGCGAACTCGAAGGTTTGCCGGCGCTCATACAACAGCTAGAAGCTCAGCAAAAAGCCATTGAGCAAGAGCTCTATGACGGAACGCTCTACACACGTGACGCCAAACGCGCCGCCGAACTCAATGCACGCAACAGCAAGCTGGAGGAAAGCCTGATGGAAGCGCTACAGCGCTGGGAATCCTTGTCGAACTAAAACCCTTTCGGTGCGGCCCTTACCGCGGCCGGGCCGAACCATTACATCATGCCGATCACGCCTTCTGACTCCCCCGACAAAACCTATTTGTTGCCCCGCAAGCTTGAGGCACCGGGCTCTCCCTGGTCACCGCTGAAGATGCCAGCTTTTCGCCTGCTATGGGCCACGTGGATGACCGCCAACATCTGCATGTGGATGAATGATGTGGCTGCTGCTTGGATGATGAGCGCGTTGACCATCACACCCATTTGGGTGGCGCTGGTGCAAACAGCCTCAACGCTTCCGGTGTTTCTGCTCGGTCTACCCAGCGGTGCATTGGCCGACATCTTAGATCGCCGACGCTACTTGATCGTCACGCAATCCTGGCTGGCCGCCACTGCCGCCGCGTTGTGTGTGGCTGTACTTTTTGATCTGCTGACGCCTCCGCTGCTGCTGGCACTGACCTTTGCCAACGGCATCGGCTTGGCCATGCGCTGGCCGATTTTTGCCGCACTGATTCCTGAAATCGTACCTCGCCAGCAACTGCCGGCGGCGCTGGCACTGAACGCTCTTGCCATGAACACATCGCGGATCATCGGCCCGCTCGTAGCTGGGGCGCTGATCGCCAGCGCCGGCACAGTTTATGTGTTCGTGCTCAATGTCACACTATCGTTGATCGCCGGATTTGTCATCATGCGCTGGCGTCGAGACTATGTGCCCAACCCACTGGGGCGAGAACGTTTCCTCAGCGCGATGCGCGTTGGCCTACAGTTCGCGCGCGAGTCAGTACCCTTGCGTGGCGTCTTTTTAAGGGTGTCGCTTTTCTTTTTTCATTCGACGGCGCTGCTGGCCCTGCTGCCACTGCTGGCCCGGAGACTGGCAGGTGGTGACGCGTCTACCTACACCCTTTTACTGGCGTCGATGGGGGCCGGGGCGATCATGCTGGTGCTGGTTTTGCCAAGGCTCAGGCAGCGCTTAACGGGCCGGCAACTGGTGTTGGCCGGCACACTGCTGCAGTCCTTGAGCGCCATGGGCATGGCATTCGCGACCAGTGTGTACGTGGCTGTTCCGACCATGGTTCTGGCGGGTGTGGCTTGGCTGTGTGTCGCCAACAGCCTCAGTGTGTCGGCCCAGATGTCTCTTCCCGACTGGGTGCGCGCGCGAGGTATGTCCATTTACCAAATGGCCATCATGGGGGGCAGTGCGTTGGGCGCAGCCGTCTGGGGTCAGGTCGCTACCATCAGCTCTTTGAGTAGCAGCCTGGTGGCATCAGCCTTGACCGGCAGCATCGCGATGCTCGTGGCCAATCGCTTGCTCAAAGACGACTTGGTTGAAGAAGACATGACGCCTTCGCGCGCCTTCAACGTACCCGTAGCGCCAACGGCACCCAGCAGTGGTCCTGTGATGATAATCATCGAGTATCTGATTGACCCAGAACGCGCTGCTGCATTTGTAGATCTGATGCAAGAAAGCCGCAGCAGCCGTCTTCGGCAAGGCGCCCTGAGTTGGGAGCTGTTGCACGACCTTGGCGAGCCCCAACGCTATCTTGAGCAAATTGTCGATGAGTCTTGGACCGAGCACTTGCGCCGCTTTGACCGCATCACAGCTACAGACGTGGCACTGCGCGAGCGCAAACTCGCTTTTCACCTGGGTGAAGAACCGCCAAAAATCACGCGCTATGCAGTCAGTCCGAAGCAGCGCGCACCCGCAGAGATCAACTAGCGCTGACAAAGCGCTGGCAGCCGTATCTGGGCCGGCCGCTTTAAAACCGTTCGTGCGATGCCAGGTAACGCCACTGCCCGACCGGCAAATGACCCAGGTTGACGTGACCAATGCGCACCCGTTTGAGCCCGGTCACAAACAAACCCACCTGCTCGCACATGCGCCTGATCTGCCGCTTCTTGCCCTCTCTGAGCACAAAGCGCAGCTGTTCAGGGTTTTGCCACGACACCTGAGCTGGCTTGAGGTGCACACCGTCCAGGCTCAGCCCGTGGCACAGGCGTTGGAGCTGCTCGAACGGAAACGCAGCCTGCACGTTCACCGTCTCAGCGCCGTAGCTCACGCGCACCAGGTACTCTTTTTCAAGCTCGGAATCTTCGCCAATGAGTTGTCGCGCCACGCGGCCGTCCTGGGTCAACACCAGCAGGCCGATAGAGTCGATGTCAAGGCGGCCGGCCGGTGCCAGACCGCGCAGCTGTTCATGCCCCCAGCGCATGCGGCTGTTGCATTCACGCCAGCGGTTTTGCGGTTGCACCAGCACCACCGCCGGTTCGTGCCCGTCCTCGGCCTGGCCGCTGACATAACCCACCGGCTTGTTGATCAAAATGGTGACCTGCTGGCGCTGCTGATGCTCGGCCTGTTGAGACACCTCGATGCGGTCTGCCGGCGAGACGGGCTGTCCCATCTCGGCCGGCTTGCCGTTAACGCGCACCCAGCCCCGCTCAATCCAGTCATCGGCCTCGCGGCGCGAGCACATGCCCAGTTCAGCCATGCGCTTGTTCAGCCGCACGGTGCTGCCGGTGGAGGCCGGCGCGCTGGCGGTTTCAGCACGGCGTATGCGAACAGCCGCTGGGGGCGCAGGCGGTTTGGGGGGCACAGAAGGCTGGGTCATGGTGTGGTCAGAGTCGGGAGGTGGTGGGTCAAGTAGCGGGGTTAACTGACAAATGTAGGCGAGCCATCAATTCAGTCTGGCCCGCGTGCGGTGCTGGCAAACACATTGGCGCGCAAGGCGGCCAAGTCCATTACACGCAAACCGCCGTACTCCACCCGGATGATGCCCTGCGCATGCAGGCTGCTCAAAGCTTCGTTAACCCGCTGGCGCGAGAGGCCAACCAAGTAAGCTAATTCCTGCTGCGTGATGCGCAAAATCTCACCCACGCCCGGGTAAAGCACCGGGTTGAACAAAGCAGCCAGGCTGCGCGCCACGCGCAGATCGGGGTTGGTCATGCGGTCAATCTCGCGCGCCGCAATGAATTGGCCCAATCGCTCGTTGATCTGGTTCATCACAAAACGGTTAAATCCAATGGAATGGTCCAGCAGCCCATGAAATGTCTCCAGCGGCAGTCCCGCCACCACGCTGTTGCGCAGGGCCTGGATGTTGTAGCGGTACGGCTCGCGCTTGAGCGCCGTACCTTCGCCGAACCAGCCACCCGGCGGCACGCCCGTGAAGGTCATAGTCATGCCCTGAGCGTTGTCAGTGCTCATTTTCAGCAGGCCCTCGACCACGCCAAACCAGTAGGTGACCGGCTTGCCGATGCGGCACACGAAGTCGCCCGCCTGCGCATCGCCAACCAACAGCTCTGCCTGCGCGCGTTCACGCTCAGCAGGCAACAAAAGCGCCAACCATGG
>CAXNEG010000103.1:0-6162 GCA_964201305.1 Polaromonas sp. | reverse complement strand
ACCGTGGACACGCTCAAAGACACCCTGCGCATCTTCAGCGAAATGGTCGGCGGCCAGCGCAACCCTGCCACCGGCCAAAAAGAAGGCGGCATCACCGTCAACGCCGAGGCCATGGAAGCCGCCGTCAAAAAAGGCTACGCCACCGCCACCGACCTGGCCGACTATTTGGTCAAAAAAGGCCTGCCTTTCCGCGACGCCCACGAAGTGGTCGCCCACGCCGTCAAAACCGCCCAGGCCCAAGGTGTGGACTTGTCTAAACTGCCACTGGCCACACTGCAAAAGTTTGACAGCCGCATCGAGCAAGACGTCTTCGGCCCGCTCAGCCTGCAAGGCTCACTCAACGCCCGCAATACCCTGGGCGGCACAGCGCCGGCGCAAGTGCGGCTTCAGATTGCGCGGCACCGGGGGCGGCTGGGCTGATGCTTGACTGGACAGCCGCGCTGTCGGTGGGCGCCGCCAGCATGGACGTCGGCCTGGCCCAGCACCTTAAAAACGTGGGCTTCGACTCCCGCACCGAAACCCTGGCCGACCCCAGCGACCTCCGCCTGGCCAATGTGAGTGGTTGCGGCAGCATGAGTTGCAGCTGAGCACTCGTTAAGCTTTGTCAACACTGCTTTTTGTATTTTTCTCATGAGGTATGAAATGGTAAAAATTCTTAATGACCGTGCCCCCACCCTAGTTGCAGCGACTGACCCGGCCGGTAGGCGGCGTGCTCTGCGCTGGCTCGCAGCAGGTATTGGCGGGGCCATGGGCACTGCCGCCCACGCTGCCGACATCCTGATCGCAGATACACACTCGCACATTGCTTTTCGAGCGGGCCCGGACACATGCATGCGGTGTGGGCTGACCGAGTCAGGCGTCAATCTGATGTCCTGGGCTTTGGTTTCTGACGGCCCGTTCCTACAACGCATGCCTAACGGGTCGATACAGGTCAATTTAAAGCCCAGCGTCGAACAACTGCGCGCAGCCTACACGCGCATGCTGAGCGGCATGCAACGGCGTATCAGAGGCGAGAACTTGCGCATGGCCCTGAACCCCGAGCACGTGGACTTGGCTTTGCAGGGACAATTGCACATCGTGATGTCCACCGAAGGCGCACACTTTCTGGGGGGAGATGTGAACTACCTGGATGTGGTGTACGAGAACGGCATTCGTCAAATTGGATTGGGGCATTTTCTGGAAGGGGACTTGCTGGACATACGCACCGAAGCCCCCAAACTTGGCGGGCTCAGCGGCTTGGGCCGTTCGGTCATTGCGCGTTGCAACAGCTTGGGCATCTTGATTGACTTGGCTCACTCTACCGATCAAGCCGTGGCGCAAGCGCTCGAGGTGTCCAAACAACCTATGCTGTGGTCACACAGCGCCATATCGCGCCAGGCAACCGACTGGCGAAGCCGGGGCAACCAAATCATGAGCGTCAGCCTGGCCAACGCCAAAACCATGGCGCAACGCGGCGGCGTGATTGGCATCTGGCCCAGCAAATTTAACTTCAACGACCCACGCGCTTATGTGGAGGCACTGGGCGAGGCGGTCGCCATGGTCGGCGAAGACCATGTGGCATTTGGCACTGATATGCAAGGCTTAGCTCCACAGCATACGATGCTGGAGAGCTATACAGGGATGCGCGAGATCGTCAACCTCATGCTGGCAAGCAATATGCCAGAGACCACTGTGCGCAAAGTGGCAGGCCAAAACTACGCCCGCTTGCTTAAAACGGTGATGCAAGGGCGCACCGGCTGAGGACCTGGTAGGCGGGAGCTTGCGATGCAGGCGCCTTAGGGCTTGAGGTGCTGTTAGCCCAGTGCTTGTCGAAGGGTCAGCCGCTAGTTGCGCGAAAATGGTGTCTGACCCCATTTCTACCGGTCTCTTCAATCAAATGCGGCTTGTTCTGACCGCATCCAGGTGTAGACCACGCCCAGGCCTGCTGTCGCGCCAGTCGATCGGCGTACCAGGGGGCTGCTTTCGTTGGCTGCGCCGGCAACGCTGTCCAGTCGCGCAAAGCCGAACAGATTCCAGTCCCTACCCAGGCTGCGCGAAAACGTTGTGCCCAAACGCAAGGACACCAAGCCGCTTTGAGCCGTATAAGCCGGGCGCATGGCGGTGGCTTCCGAGCTGCGTACTTCATAGAAAGTTTGTGCCAGACGTGTGTCGGCCACGATGGCGCTGACCGACGTGCTGTAACGCCAGCCGCTGTCGGACCGCCTGGAGTAGGTGAGCTTGGGCTCAAAGCTCCAACCCCGGTGGGCGGCCTGGTCACTAAGGTCAAGCACTGCGCGCACTGGAAACACCGCACTCAGGCGGCCACCGGCAGGACCGGCGCCCAGATCCCATTTCAGGCGAGGCCCCAGCTCCACCAAAGTGCCCAGCTTGGGCATGCCTTGGCGGGCCTCGATGGTCTGGCTTCCTGAACCAAAGGCACCGGCAAAACCCAGGTCCAGCTCCAAAGTCTCAGTCTTCAGGGCGCGGATGCCTGCCGTCTCGCGGTCGGCTCTGAACACATCACCGCGGTAAATGAAGTAAGGCAGCGCCAGGGCTCTGTTGACCTGCTGATCTGAACCCGGATAGGCGTTTTGAGACACGCCCAATGCGACGCCGCCCACCTCCCAAAGCGGTGCTGCGCCGGGCCCATCTGCGGCCTGCGCGAGGGCAGCCGTGCTGAGTACCGCGCAGCAGCCGGCGACTATGCCACGCCAGGTCGACAAGTTGCAGAGCCCGCCAAACGGCTGGCGTGATTGATGGTTCATGGATTTGTCCTGATAGGGAGCTTGGCGATATGTCGGTGCACAGATGGAATCATGGAACTTAATTGAATTGGAGAGTCCAGCAATTCAATTTAATCATGCTGCGCACGGGGATTTAATGGCAATCGGGAAATTGGGAATCTGGGGTCAGATCCCGTTTATTCCTTCATCCGTTCGCCCTGAGCTTGTCGAAGGGCAAACGCTAAACCGACTGCACCGTGAACTTCACGCCCAGAGCGTGCGCGACTTTCATCACGGTTTCAAAACGGGGCTTTGCGCCTGGGGCCAGCGCTTTGTACAGGCTCTCCCGGCCAAGACCGGCATCTTTGGCGACTTGCGTCATCCCTTTTGCGCGGGCCACATCGCCAAGGGCGAGCAAAAGAAGGTCTGGGTCGTTGGATTCCATCACGGCCGACATGTATTCGGCGATGGCATGATCGTCTTTAAGGTACTTGGCAGCATCAAACGCGACCAGCTTCAGCGGGGCTTTGGCCTTGGTCATCAATCTTCTCCAACTTGAGTAGCTAGTTTCAATGCGCGTCGAATGTCTCGCTTCTGCGATGACTTGCCCCCGGCATTGAGCATGATCACAATGAATCGACCGCGGCGGACAAAGTACAGCCGGTAGCCCGGTCCGTAGTGCACCCTCATCTCTGAGACTTCGCCTTCAACCGGCTGCCAATCCCCGAGGTTGCCCGCTTCCGCCTGCCTGAGCCGCGCAGCTATTCGAATTTGCGCACGCTGGTCATCCAGCCCATCAAGCCAAGCGACAAACTCTTCTGTTTGGCGAACCGTAAACACAGCCTGATTGTTTCCAATCGGATACACCAAGTCAATACCCCAAGCGCAAAAAATGTGACGTGGTGTGAGTCAGACGAAATAGGTGGCGATGTTGGATTGTGCAGGCCTGTTCGCCCTGAGAACTTCAACCGTTCGCTCTGAACCAGTCGAACGGCCAGCCGTTAGCTGCGCGGGAAATGGTGTCTGACACTATTTCTACTATTTGATTACTTGCTAAACAGGGGTTAGCCGTCAAGGCGATGATGATTGCGGAACGTCAAACCCAAGTATTGTTAAGAAAAGTTCGCGATTCTTGTCATCTTTGTGGGCGAAGCAATATCGGAATGTTGTTTCCGTTGATCCAGTAAGTTCCCGCTTGAAATTTTTATGCCCCTTAGCTGTTTCAATAATGCTGCTCAAGACACGAGAGAAGTCCTTGTTCCGGTTAAAGACAATGACAGCAACTTTAGTATCTCGCCAAGAGGTGTATCCCAATACTTGATCGATAGTTTCAGTCAGCATCTTTGGCCCTGACCAAAATTTACATTCACCAATGAAAATGTTCTTGCCCTCTGACCGGACAAGAATGTCAGTCTTACCCTCATAGTTGAAGGTTTCGCCCGAAGCCTGCCCTTCGTAGTGACCATTCAATTGAACCAAGAAGTGAGATCGAATCGACTCCTCATCCATCGTCTCAAATGCCGAGGGGCTGCGCTCCATCACTAGAACCATGTTCTGGAGCACACCGAGAATATGCTCATAGTCCGCGTTCGACAGAGCTGGTTCTGGCTTATACAGCAGCGTACTCGCTGCTGGAAGTGAAGGAGCAAGCCTCTTTCGTACTTCCGGTGCCGTGAAGGTCTGATTCGTACCGGGTCTGGGCTTCATTTTGAAACCGAGATCGCCGACAAGATTGCGGTCGCCGAGTAGCTTTTGGCGACGCGATTCGATTGCGGACCTGGCTTGAGTTGGCAACTGCGTGCGTAGTCCGAGAGCATTGACGCGCAACGTCGTCAGGTGGCTCTGGATTTCGTTGACCGTGCGGTCGATGTTGCTACGCACACGCTCTGCTTCAAGATTGGTGCCTACGATCTTCAAAACGAGTAGGTTACCGCGTACTTCAGCCCGTGGCGTTCTAATCGAGTAGGTGGTGGGTCGAATCTTGAACGCTTCGGCCTCCCCAGTGAACGGAATTTCAACTTGAATTTCTGTGCCAGGCATATGAAATGGTCGGCTGCGATCGGAAATTATCCGTTCGTTGTCCCGGCTTACATCAATCTGGATTTCCCGTTGATCGACAACAATTTCTTCAGTCAATAAGGTGGGAATTTCGATCTGGAACTTATTCTTAAAGTAGAGAACAAGGTCCTCAACGGCCGTATTTAGTAGTCGGTTGCCATCCAGTGCTGCGACGGCTTTCTGCATCTCTTGCAGCTGGTGCCGCTCCATATCGTGCCACCCGACTTTGGAAAAGAGGCCAACAAGTTCTCTCATGTGGGGAAGACTTTCGAATTGGTTTCAGACCCCATTTATTTTCTAGTTGGGCATGGGAACTGGTGAATGGACCGCCTTCACTATAAATATAAAAGTACTATTTTGCAAAGTTTTATAGTCATTTTTTATGTTTTAACGAGAGGCCGCTGGATGGGGATGGATTCCTGCCTTCGCAGGAATGACAGAGCAGGGGCAGGCCTGACGGCCTGGGGACGTGAACAAATTTCCACTCCCCACCCTCCCCCTGCAAATTTCCTCAACCAGCCCACTCAGCATTGCCGTTAGCATCTAGCCCTTAACTGGAGACAAGACCTATGCCCGTGATCACCAACATTGAAGACTTGCGCGTTTTGGCTGAGAAGCGGGTGCCGCGCATGTTTTATGACTATGCCGATTCGGGCTCGTGGACCGAGGGCACTTACCGGGCTAACTCGGAAGACTTTCAAAAGATCAAGCTGCGCCAGCGTGTGGCGGTGAACATGGAAAACCGCAGCCTGGCCACCAAGATGGTGGGCATGGATGTGAAGATGCCGGTGGCGATTGCGCCTGTGGGGCTGACGGGCATGCAGTGTGCCGACGGTGAGATCAAAGCGGCGAAGGCGGCTGAGAAATTTGGCATTCCGTTCATCCTCTCGACCATGAGCATTTGCTCGATAGAAGACATTGCCGCCAACACTACAGCGCCGTTCTGGTACCAGCTGTACATGATGCGTGACCGCGAGGCCATGGCCAACATGATTGAGCGCGTGCGCAAGGCCGGCTGCAATGCGCTGGTGCTCACGCTGGATTTGCAGGTGATCGGCCAGCGCCACAAAGATTTGAAGAACGGCCTGACCGCTCCGCCCCGCCCGACCCTTGCCAACATCATCAACCTGATGACCAAGCCGCGCTGGTGCTTAGGCATGGCGGGCACGCGCCGCCACACTTTTGGCAACCTGGTCGGCCACGTCAAGGGCGTGAGCGACATGAACTCGCTCTCGGCCTGGACCAACGAGCAGTTTGACCCGCGCCTGTCGTGGGCCGACATTGCCTGGGTCAAAGAAAAATGGGGCGGCAAGCTGATCTTGAAAGGCATTCAAGACGTGGAAGACGCCAAGCTGGCCGTGCAAAGCGGCGCTGACGCGATTGTGGTGAGCAACCACGGCGG
>CAXNEG010000102.1:0-6184 GCA_964201305.1 Polaromonas sp. | reverse complement strand
TCAGGGATGCAAAGGCGCGCCGCCAGCGCGTGGAGCAAACCCTGTCAGATATTGGCCTGCATGGTTTTCATGACCGTGATCCGGCTACGCTTTCCGGAGGACAGCGGGCGCGGGTCAGCTTGATGCGCACATTGCTGGCGGAGCCACGGGCGCTGTTGCTGGATGAGCCTTTTTCCAAGTTGGATGCCGCGTTGCGCACTCAGTTTCGCGCCTTTGTGTTCGAGCAAATTGCACGCCAAAAAATCCCCACCTTACTGGTCACCCATGACTCGGCAGATGTGCCGCAAGGGGGCCGGGCGATCGAGATCAGTGATTGCTAGATTTTTTACGGTGAATGATGACAAACATTTTTTCAATTGCCCGCCGAAATTTCAGCGGAGCTTTGATGGCTGTGCTCACAGCATGCGCTGCATACGCAATGCCAGCCGTACCCACGCAGTTCAATTTACCTGACGGATCCGCCTTAGCAGCCCGCGTGTGGAGCCACACAAAGCCTCAGCACATCGTGCTGGGCGCGCATGGCTTTAACGACTACAGCAAATCGTTTGAGCCATTGGCCAGGCACCTTGTGTCTGAACTTCAGGCCACGGTGTATGCCTATGACCATCGTGGCTTTGGCGCCAATCCACGCTCTGGCGTGTGGCCGGGGTCGGATGCATTGGTCGACGATTTGCGCCGCATTGCAGCGCAGTTGCGTGAGCGCCATCCGGACCTGCCATTGACGGTGATTGGTGAGAGCATGGGCGGCGCTGTGTTGCTGGTGGCCGCCAGCGAAGCGCCCGGCCTTGCGGCAGACCAACTCGTGCTGAAAGCCCCTGCTGTCTGGGGCGCACAAAGCATGCCCATGTACCAACGCCTGGGCTTGTACACCCTGAACCGGATCGCACCCGACATGACTTTCACCGGCAGGGGTTTGTCTTCGCTGGGCATTCGCCCCACCGACGACCCCGAAGTCTCACGCGACCTCAGCCGCGATCCACTGGTCATCAAAGCCACCCGGGTGAGCAGCCTGGCCGGGGTGACAGAACTCATGGGGCGCGCCCAAAGCCAAGCCAACTTACCGCCGCAGCGCACCTTGTTGCTGTACGGCTTGCGCGACAAAATTATTCCGCCGCAACCCGTGTGCGATTGGCTGACAAGTTTGAACAGTACGGCGTCCGCAGCGCTGAAAGCTGACGTCATTGTTTACAAAGAGGGCTGGCACATGCTGACCCGCCAACTGCGCGCCCGCGAGCCGCTGGAAGACATAGCCCACTGGCTTCAAAACACACCGCAGACCCATTTGCAAAACCCGGTGCAGGCGCAACAGCTTGTTTGTGGCGGGAAATGAAAGGCCTGTGGCGCATCCTACGAAGGCGGAAGGCGCCGCCTGCGCGCATCGCGCCCTATCACGACGGCTCCTAAAGCCAGCACTGTGCCCAGTGCAATGGCCAAGGGTGCCAGGCCGGCGACGACGGCCAGCGCACCGAAACAGACCGGGACAGTCACCTCGATCGATTTGTTGACAGTCTGGCGCAAGCCAATCGCCTCAGCTGCACGGCCGCCCGGTGCGCGTGCATAGGTGAGCGCCATCGACAGCGGCATGCCGCAACCCAGTGAAAACCCAAACGCAGCCGTCAGCACCAGCAGCACCCAGGGCTGCGTGGTCGCGATGGTCAGCGCGCCAACCAGCGCAGCACAGCCAAGCGCCCAGACCAGCACGGTTTCTTCGCCAAAACGTCCAACCAGCTTGGGGAGGAAAATACGAACCAGGAAGGTTGCTCCAGCATAGGTGGCAAGCAGAGTGCCGATAAATGTTGCCGAGAGCCCGAGGGAAGTGCCATACAGCGGGATGAACAATGAAAAAAGCTCGTTGCCCGACTCGACGATCGCCGCCGCGATGATTGCGCGTCGAAGCGCGGGTATCTTCCACAGGTCAAACGTCGACGTACGCACCGCGGGCTCGGATGTCGCTTTTGGAGATGTAGTGCGGGATGGCAGCCACCAAGCAATGGTGAACGCGAGCAGCGGCCCTATCGCGAGCAGAAGCGCCGTACCGCGAAAGCCCACGAGATCGATCGATGCACCAGTGCCGGCACGGCCAATCACGCCTGAAAATGCAACCGCCATCGAGTAGTAGCTAAAGCTTCGGGCGGGGTCCGTGGCGGGGCTAATACTGCCCACAAGACTCTGCAAAGCGATCACATAGAACATGAAGAACAGGCCGATCAGCGCCGCGCATGCGTAAAGCGCCCAAAGTGCGGGGGTGAGGTAAAGGGTGGCGATAGCGAGTCCCATGCCGCCGCAGCCGATCAGCACCGGCAGGCGCACACCGACCTTGTCAATCCAGCGCCCGGCACTGATCGCTAAGATCACCGGTAGGATCGAAAACATGGCGAAGGTGATACCGACCTCCAAGGGCGACGCGCCCAGGTCAATAGCGAACAAGGCAAGCAAGAGCTTTGTTCCGATCGTACCCATGTGCGCCAGCATCACAATGATAATTACTTGGGTCAAAATCACCACCTTCGCTTCCGAATGAGACCACTTGCTGGTGCCCGGGGCCGGAATCGAACCGGCACGCCTCGCGGCGGGGGATTTTGAGTCCCCTGCGTCTACCAATTTCACCACCCGGGCAAGGGATGCGAAGCCACAAATTATGGCACAGTGCAGTCTATGAATTACCCGACTCTTGAAGACGCCGTTGGCAAAACGCCGTTGGTGGCACTGCAACGCCTACAGGCTGATGACAACCGGCAACGCCGTAACGTGGTCTTGGGCAAGCTCGAAGGCAACAACCCGGCCGGTTCGGTGAAAGACCGGCCGGCGCTGTCGATGATTCGGCGCGCTGAAGAGCGCGGTGACATCAAGCCCGGTGACACGCTGATAGAAGCGACCTCCGGTAACACCGGCATTGCGCTGGCCATGGCGGCCGCCATCAAGGGCTACCGCATGGTGCTCATCATGCCGGAGGACTTGTCCATTGAGCGAGCCCAGACCATGAAGGCTTTTGGTGCAGAGCTCATCCTCACGCCCAAGGCCGGCGGCATGGAAAGCGCGCGGGACCTGGCCGACCGCATGCAGGCCGAAGGCAAGGGCAGGGTGCTGGACCAGTTTGCCAACATGGACAACCCGCGCATTCACTATGAGACCACCGGCCCCGAGATCTGGCAGGACACCGGCGGCAAGGTGACGCATTTCGTGAGCGCCATGGGCACCACCGGCACCATCACCGGTGTGTCGCGTTACCTCAAAGAAATGAACCCGGCCATTCAGATCGTGGGTGCGCAGCCCAGCGAAGGCTCGCGCATTCCGGGCATTCGCAAGTGGCCAGAGGCTTACTTGCCCAAAATTTATGACGTCAGCCATGTGGACCAACTGGTGCTGGTCAGCCAGCTTGACGCAGAAGACATGTGCCGGCGCATGGCCCGCGAAGAAGGCATCTTTGCCGGTATTTCAGCCGCCGGTGCCTGCTGGGTGGCGCAGGAAATTGCGCGCACTGTGCAAGACGCCGTGATTGTTTTTATTGTCTGCGACCGCGGTGACCGCTATTTGTCGACCGGCGTGTTTCCGGCTTGAATGGGGAATTGGCATGAGCACTGAATTTCGTTTTTGTCCCGCTTGCGCAGCACCCCTGACGCTGCAATCGCGGATGGAAGACGGCGGCGAAAAAGCCCGCCTGCGCTGCACCGGCTGTGACTACACGCACTGGAACAACCCCACCCCCGTGCTGGCGGCCGTGGTCGAGTACCAGGGCAAGATACTGCTGGCGCGCAACGCTGCCTGGACGGGCGAAAAATTTGCGCTGATCACCGGTTTCATGGAGGCCGGCGAAACACCCGATGGCGGCATTGCCCGCGAGATCAGCGAAGAAACCAACCTTGAGACCAGCGCGCTCAAGCTGATTGGTGTGTATGACTTTCAGCGCATGAATCAGGTGATCATTGCCTACCATGCGGTGTGCCACGGCGAGGTGCGTCTGTCGCCGGAACTGGTCGATTACAGGCTGTATGCCTTTGAAGACGTGCTGTGCTGGCCTTCCGGCACCGGCTATGCCCTGGCTGATTTTTTGAGAACGCGCGGCCACGAGCCGACCTTTGTTGAATGGGCCAAACGGGAAGTGCCCGCCTGAACTGCTTAAAATCCGTTCAACGCATCTATTCCCACCGCCAGGCACCCAGCTATGGGCTGAAAGATTTTTCAATGAACATCGACAAAGAACTAGACACCCGCGGCCTGAATTGCCCGCTACCGATTTTGAAAGCCAAGAAGGCGCTGGCCGAAATGACCACCGGCCAGCTGCTCAAAGTGGTGTCTACCGACGCCGGCTCAACCCGTGACTTTCAGGCCTTTGCCAAGCAAACAGGCAATGAACTCGTTGAGCAGCAGACAGCGGGCAAGGACTTTATTCACGTGCTCAAGCGCCGCTGAGCGGCCCCGGGCTCAAGCGCTGGTGCGCAAGCTGTTCAGGTAAGCCTTGAACTGCGCCCCCACTTCGGGGTGCTGCAATGCCAACTCCACGGTGGCTTGCAAAAAGCCTTCTTTGCTGCCGCAGTCGTAGCGCTTGCCGCTGTACTCAAAGGCGTAAACGCTTTCGGTTTTCAGCAAGCCGGCAATGCCGTCGGTGAGCTGGATCTCTCCGCCCACGCCGCCCGATTGCTGGCGAATCTGCTCAAACACTGCGGGCGTAAGTATGTAGCGGCCGGCCACGCCCATGCGCGAAGGCGCCACTTCAGGCGCTGGCTTTTCGACCATGCGCGAGACCTTGATCAGCCCCGGGCGCACTTTGTCACCGGCCACGATGCCGTAACGGCGCGTGTGCTCGGCTGGTACTTCCTGCACGGCGATCACCGACTGCTTGAGCGCTTCAAAGTGCGCCACCATCTGCGCCATGATGGGCGGCGTGCCCACCATCAAATCGTCGGCCAGCAGCACGGCAAAGGGCTCGTCGCCCACCAGGTGTTCGGCGCACAGCACCGCGTGGCCCAGGCCCAGGGAGCGCGGCTGGCGGACATAAGACATCAGCATGTCGTCGGGCACGATGGAGCGCAGCACTGACAGCATCGCGCCTTTGTTGGCGACCTGCAACTCGTTTTCGAGCTCGTAGGCGGTGTCGAAGTGGTCTTCAATGGCGCGCTTGTTGCGACCGGTCACAAAAATCATGTGGCGTATGCCGGCGGCGTAAGCCTCTTCGACGGCGTATTGGATCAGCGGCTTGTCGACCACCGGCAGCATTTCCTTGGGCTGGGCCTTGGTGGCCGGTAAAAAACGGGTGCCCAGACCGGCGACCGGAAAGACGGCTTTTCTGACGGTGGTGCGTGCGCTCATGGGGTTCCTGAAATTAAATGAAAAAGTTAAGGCGCAGCCATGCGGATGTGAACTAGCCCAGCCGTACCAGCTGTGCGCGCAGCTTTTCCAGCGTGGCGCTGAAGTCGGCCATACGGGTTTTTTCCTGCGCCAGCACGGCGGGCGGGGCTTTGGCCACAAAGGCTTCGTTGCTCAGACGGGCGCCGGCCTTGACCAGCTCGCCCTCGAGCCGCGTGACTTCCTTGCCCAGGCGGGCTTTTTCGGCGGCCACATCCACCTCAACAAACAGGCAGATGCGCGACTCGCCCACCATCGCCACCGGCGCGCCTTGCGCGGCCGTGGCCCAGGCCGCCTCGTCGTCAAACACCTTCACGTCGTTGAGCTTGGCCAGCGACTTGATGACCGGCGCTGCGCTGCGCATGAAGTCGGCGTCACCCAGCACCAGCAGCGGTAGGCGCACAGCGGGCGAGACATTCATCTCACCGCGCAAATTGCGGCAGGCGTCCACCAGCGTTTTGAGTTTGACCACATGCGCTTCGGCTTGCGTGTCGATTTTTTCGGGCTGCGTGGTCGGGTACTTGGCCTGGCCCACAAAGCGGCCACCCAGGCCGGCCACAGGCGCCACTTTTTGCCAGAGCGCTTCAGTGATGAAGGGAATGACCGGGTGCGCCAGACGCAAGATGGCTTCGAGGGTGCGGATCAGCGTGCGGCGTGTGGCGCGTTGTTCGGCCGGGCTGCCGGTTTGAATTTGCACCTTGGCAATTTCCAGGTACCAGTCGCAAAACTCGTCCCAGACAAACTGGTAAATGCTGCCGGCCACGTTGTCCAGCCGGTAGTCGGCAAAGCCCTTGGCCACGTCGGCTTCAACGCGTTGCAGCGTCGAGGCAATCCAGCGGTC
>CAXNEG010000101.1:0-6219 GCA_964201305.1 Polaromonas sp. | reverse complement strand
GTGAGCCAAGTGCTGTAGGCCTCCCAGTAAAACCAGTGCAGGTGCTTTGGCAGCTCGGGCGGCTTCAGTGCGAACTTGACCGGGTGGTAAAAACCGCCGCCGTGCAAGGCCCACAGCTCGCCGCTGACGCCCTGCTTTTTCAGGTCTTCGTCCACCGGTGCCGTCAGGCTGGAGTCTAAAAAGACAAAGTAAAACGAGGAGCCTATCCAGGCGATGGCGGTGAGGACATGCACCCAACGCAGCAGCAGGTTGGCCCAGTCGAGAAGATAACTTTCCATGGTCTAGCCTTGGCAATCCGCATGCCCAGGATGCACTTGCATCGCACAGGACATGAAGTTCGGACTGCTCACCACTGCGGGCGCTGTAAGCAGCATGGACCGCGACACAGGAAGTGAACTTCCGGCTCCGCTGCGGTCTAGCCAGACCAGTGTAGCCACATTGCAGATCACTGGGCTCTATGGCAACCAGCGCTTTGCCAAAAGCGCCTGCCCGTGTACCATGCTTTTCAGAATTTTTCCAAGTCAGCGACCTTGAGAAGGAAACACCACATGACGCTAGACCGCCGCACATTCCTCACCGCCGCCACCAGTGCTCTTGTGGCAGATTCGCTGCTGGCGCAGCCTGCGCACCACGCGCATCCTGCGCTGCCGGTGGCTCCTTCAGCTACCGAGCCCTATGCGCGCCTGCAAGGCGGGCAAGTGCATCACCTGACGGCCGACCAGACGGCGCAGCGCTCTGTCAAAAGCAGCGCCGCTGCCGGCGCACCGGGGCGCTGGGTCACGCGCGCCGCGCTGCCCATAGCGCGCAGCGAAATGGCCTGGGCCGCCGAATGGGCCGGGCGACTGCACATCATTGGCGGCTACGGCGAAGGCCGGGTAGACCGTGGCTACCACCATGTGTATGAACCCAAGACAGACACCTGGCTTCTGGCAGCGGCGCTTCCGCGCGGGGCCAACCATGTGGCGGTGGTGGCCGACCGCGGCCGCATTTACGCCTTTGGCGGCTTCATCGAGCAAAACCGCAACCCTGACAGCCACGCTTATGTTTATGAGGTGGGCTCAGACAAATGGCAAAGCATCGCGCCCTTGCCGCGCCCGCGTGGCGCGGCGGCGGCGGTGGTGTTGAACGACAAAATTCACCTCATAGGCGGGGGTTCTTCGCCGGTCGATGAGCGGGCCAGCGTCGGTTGGCATGAAGTCTATGACCCGAAAACCGACGCTTGGAGCCGGCGCAAAGCGCTGCCGGGTGCGCGTGACCACGTCGGCTGCGTCACCCACCAGGGTCGCATTCATGTCATAGGCGGGCGCTTCAACACCTTTGAATACAACACCGATTTGCACCAGGTCTACCTGCCTGAGCGAGACACCTGGGAACTGCGGGCACCGCTGCCCACAGCCCGCTCAGGTCACGGCTTGGTGATTTACCGCGACCGTTTGTTTGCCATGGGCGGCGAAGGCGGCATCATCAACCGGCCCGGACAGCAAACCGTGTTCGGGCAGATGGAGAGCTATGACGCCGCCAGCGACAGCTGGCAAGCCCACGCCCCTATGCCAACGCCCAGACATGCTGTCGGGGCAGTCACCATTGGCGACTGGATTTATGTCGCCGGTGGCGGCGCGGTGTTGGGCGGCAGCGTGCAGTCGGCCATCCATGAGGCCTTCACGCTCAGTGCTTGACGATCACCGTGATAAATCAGCTTGAAAACTGCAGTTCGGCAAGCGGCAATGTCCTTTGCGCCACCCGCTCGAACTGCGAAGGCCGCGGCAATATGCGCTGCAGCATGGCCTGAACTTTTTTCAGACGCGGGTCTTCGGCGTGGGCATCGTCGGTGGTGTCGTTGATGCAAAAGAAATCCAGCGCGCCAAAATCCAACGCCAATTGCTCAAGCTCCAAACTGTGACCACGTGCGCCGGTCGATATATAACTGTGCTCATAGTCTTTGACACGCGCCATGTCGTGCGCCAAGGCCCAGCGCAGCACAAAGTCGGACACGATGGTCGGCTTGTCCCAGCGCCTGAAGACGGTGGAGCGCACACCTTCAAACAACTCAGGCGCTTCGTGCTCCAGCTCGAACAACACCGACTTGAGCATGGGCCGCGGCGAATGCGCGAAAGTGCGCGACACTTTCGCGTACAGCGGTGTCATCGGGCGGTGCAGTGTGGGTGCTGCCGCCTTGTGGCTGAGCCACTGATGCGACAGCCGGCAAGCGTTCTCTAAAGAGGTAGCGTCTTCGCGCAGCGTTTCACCCAGCACTTCAGGCTCGTCAGACCAGGCCACATAAAAACCACCGGGCCAGAACCAGTCGTCTTCATTCACGGGCGCGCCAAAGAAAACATCGTCGTTCAAATAAAAATAGCGCTCCGACAAGCCGGGAATGCGGTGAATGTAAGACTCGATGTTGCCGGAATCAAAAGTCGGCAAGGCCTGCGCAGGAATCAGCTCCAGGTGGTCCACCACGGTGAGCCGCTCAGAGCGTTTCAGCCAGGCCGGCGCCTGGCCGTCGGTGACGATGTAGATATGGCCGTGCTCGGGGAAAAATCGCTCCAGCGCGCGCAGGCTGTAGCGCAGCTCGTCGTTATCGCGAAAGCGGCCCTCCACATTGCCAAAAGGCGCAATCGCCCCGCTGCAGGGGTCGCTGAGGTTTTGCAATGCCTGTCGCCGCTTGGCCCGCCAGCGCGCGTCTTGTCCGTCTACCCAGAGGTAAACAATGTCGATGGGGGCTAAAGAATGGTTGTGCATCAGTCGGGTTGGAGCTAGGGCTAGAGATTATCGGTCGGATTGGCGAGCCTGCAGCAACTGGGCCGCCACCGCCACCGCAATCACCTCGGGCTCCTTGCCTTCGATGCCGGGCACACCGATCGGGCAGGTGACGTGGGCGAGTTCTTCGGGGCTGTAGCCACGCGCTTCAAGCCGGTGTCTGAAGGTTGCCCATTTGGTCTGGCTGCCGATCAGCCCGATGTAGGGCAAGTCACCCTGCGTGCGCTGACGCGTCAGGCAGAGCGCCAGCACATCGAGGTCTTCGGCGTGGCTGAAACTCATGATCAGCACGCGTGAACCCGGCGCCAAACTGGCCACAGCGCCCTGCACCGGCTCGGAGTGTTCGCACACCACATGGACGGGTAGCGCCGGGGGGAATATGCCTTCGCGGCTGTCAATCCAGTGCAACGTTACCGGCAGGCGCGCCAGCAGCTCGGCCAGCGCATGGCCGACGTGGCCACCGCCAAACAGTGCGACCGGCATGCGCTGCGCGTCCAGCCGCAGGCGCAGCGCCGGTAGGCTGGCGGCGCTGACACGCTGCAAACTCAGGTGCACCACACCGCCGCAGCATTGGCCCAGTGAGGGGCCCAGCGCCATGCGTATGATTTCGGGGGCTACATCACCCTGCCCTGCCAGCAGTTCATGCGCCCGTGCAATAGCCTGGTGTTCCAGATGCCCACCGCCTATGGTGCCAAGGCATGAGTCGGCAAAGACGGCCATCCAGGCGCCGGCGTCGCGCGGGGCCGAGCCTTCGGTGCTGTGCACCTGCACCAGCACCGCGGGCGCAGCACCTAGCCTCGCGAAAAAAATTTCCACGAGCGGCGACATGCTGGGGGCTTTCGCGCCGCCGGCCGGGGGATTAGCGGGCAGCAGGCGTCAGGACGGTCAGGCCGCCCATATAGGGCTGCAGCGCGGCGGGCAGTGCAACGCTGCCGTCTTCGCGCTGGTAGTTCTCCAGCACAGCCACCAGCGTACGGCCGACCGCCAGGCCGGAGCCGTTGAGGGTGTGGACGAACTCGTTTTTGCCTTGCGCGTTTTTAAAGCGCGCTTGCAGTCGGCGTGACTGAAAGGCTTCGCAGTTAGAGACCGAGCTGATCTCGCGGTAGGTGTTTTGCGCAGGCAGCCAGACTTCGAGGTCATAGGTTTTGCTCGAGCCAAAACCCATGTCGCCAGTACACAGCAGCATGACGCGGTAAGGCAAGCCCAGCGCTTGCAGCACGGCTTCGGCGTGGCCGGTCATTTCTTCCAGCGCTTCGTAGCTTTTGTCGGGGTGCACGATCTGCACCATCTCGACCTTGTCGAACTGGTGCTGGCGGATCATGCCGCGCGTGTCGCGGCCGTAGCTGCCGGCCTCTGACCTGAAGCATGGCGTGTGCGCAGTCAGCCGCATGGGGAGGTCCGCTTCGGCAACGATTTCGTCGCGCACCAAATTGGTCAGCGGTACTTCTGAGGTGGGGATCAAGTAAAGCGCGGCGTTTTCGGCCTCGCCTTCCTGGCCGCCCTTCTTGGCGGCAAACAGGTCTTCTTCAAACTTGGGCAACTGGCCGGTACCGCGCAGCGAGTCGGCGTTGACGATGTAGGGCACATAGCATTCGGTGTAGCCATGCTGCTGGGTTTGCAAGTCCAGCATGAACTGCGACAGCGCACGGTGCATGCGCGCCAGCGGGCCTTTCATGACAGTGAAACGCGAGCCGGTGAGCTTGGTGCCGGCTTCAAAGTCCAGCCCCAGCGGCTCGCCCACATCCACATGGTCTTTGGCGGCAAAAGCAAAGGCAGCGGGCACGCCGCCCAGACCTTGCGCAGGCGTCCATTTGCGCACTTCGACATTGCCGGCTTCACCGGCGCCTTCGGGCACGCTGGCGTGAGGCAAATTGGGTACAGCCAGCAGCAGGGCCTGCAGCTCGGTCTGAATCTGGTCCAGGCGGGTCGCCATGCTTTCAAGTTCAGTCTTCGACGCGCTGACCTGGGCCATCACGGCGCTGGCGTCTTCGCCCTTGGCTTTGAGCTGGCCGATCTGTTTGGACAGGTTGTTGCGCTGGTTTTGCAATTCTTCGGTGCGCATCTGGCAGGTCTTGCGTTCAGCTTCGAGTGCCTGAAAAGCCTCGACGTTTAAAAATGCCTGCGGGCGTTTGCGGGTTTCCAGGCGGGCGATGGCCGAGGACAGGTCTTTGCGGAGGAGGTTGATGTCTAGCATGCTGGGATTTTAAGGGGCTGACAGCCCCTGCCTCAGTGGCCGGATTCGTGCCGGCGGCTGCCGTCGGCTTCCAGCGCCTGTTCGCTGTTCATGCGCAAGCCCTTGGGCAGCGGGAACTTGATGGTTTCCTCGATGCCGTCCATCTTGCGCACCGACACCGCACCCAGCGCGCGGATGCGGTCTATCACGGCCTTGACCAGCACCTCAGGCGCTGATGCGCCGGCGGTCAATCCCACGCGGTTGCGACCCTCAAACCAGCTTTCTTGTAGCTCGCTGGCGTCGTCCACCATGTAGGCTTCGGTGCCCAGTTTGGCAGCGAGCTCGCGCAGGCGGTTGCTGTTGGAGCTGGTCGGGCTACCGACCACGATGAGAACATCGACCTGCGGGCTCATCACCTTGACGGCATCCTGGCGGTTTTGCGTGGCGTAGCAAATGTCTTGCTGCTTGGGCTCGCGCACCTGCGGAAAGCGTGCTTTCACCGCCGCGCTGATCTCGGCGGCGTCGTCCACGCTGAGCGTGGTCTGCGTGACCACCGCCAGCAGCGCGGTCTGGGCGGGCTGGATACGCGCCACGTCGGCCACGTCCTCCACCAGGTGAATGCCGCTGTCGAGCTGGCCCATGGTACCCTCGACTTCCGGGTGGCCTTTGTGGCCGATCATGATGAACTCGTAGCCTTCTTTGTGGAGTTTGGCCACTTCGACATGCACTTTAGAAACCAACGGGCAGGTGGCGTCAAAAATCTGAAAGCCGCGTTGCCGGGCTTCTTCCTGCACCGCAAGGCTCACGCCGTGCGCGCTGAACACCAGCGTCGCGCCGGGCGGCACATCGCTCAGCTCTTCAATGAAGATGGCACCCTTGTCTTTGAGGTCATTGACGACATAGGTGTTGTGCACGATCTCGTGGCGCACGTAGATGGGCGCGCCGAACTTGATGATGGCGCGCTCGACAATTTCGATGGCCCGGTCCACGCCGGCGCAAAAACCGCGCGGCTCCGCCAGCAGGATTTCTTGCGGGTGACCCGCTTCAGGCTTGATGCTCATTTGTCAAATTACTCCAATCACATGCACCTCAAACACCACGGCCTGACCGGCCAGCGGGTGGTTGAAATCAAACTGTACAGCCGTTCCATCCGCCTTGACCTGCTGCACGGCGCCGGCGTACTGGCCCATGCCGTCGGGGGTGGGAAACTGCACCACGTCGCCTGAATGGTAGCGCTCGTCAGGGTCACCTAACTCGTTGAGCAGTTTGCGGCCCACCCATTGGACCAG
>CAXNEG010000100.1:0-6293 GCA_964201305.1 Polaromonas sp. | reverse complement strand
AAATCTGCTTGCAGCGCGGGGTCGGTCATGGCGTTGCCGCCGTACTTGATGACCAGCGTTTTGCCATGAAACTTGCGGATGTATGGCAGCGCCTGCGCAAGGATTTCGGCCTTGTCACGCGGGCCAACGTGGGAGAGATCGGGTTCGGTCATGGGCTGCGGTGGTTGGTTGCGTGCAAACGCAATTGTGCCGCACCCGCGGGGCACGGGGCCTTGGGTAGGGAATGCTGAAAAGGAGTTGCGGGGGCGGGGGTGAATTCCTGCCTGCGCAGGAATGACGGCATTTATCCGTCATCCTCGCGAATGCGGGGATCCATCCCCGCATTCCCTGCCGGTATTAAGCAGCTTTGATCGCGAAGTCTGCTTTGCTTTTACCCGAAGCAATCAAACTGGCCAGCCAGCGTGGTGCCAGGCCGCGGCCGCTCCAGGTTTCGCCATTCGGGCCGCGGTATTTGGCCGCCACCACCTGACCGGTTTTGCGTGCGGCTGTTTTGCGCTTAGTGCCTGCAGCTTTAGCAGTTTTGGCTCCGGCTTTACCTTTGGTAGCGCGGCGTTTGCCGGGTTGCAAGTCTTTGACAGTGATACCAAATGCGTGCATTTTGGCCAGTATGTCCTGCACGGTTTTATCAAACTCACGGGACTTGATGTCGGTGGCTTGTTTTTGCAGTTTTTCAATTTGGCTTTGAATATCGATTAGATTGCTCATTGATTAATCTCCAGAAATGATTGATTGGCGATGCATACTATACAGCAATTTACATTACAAATAGAAAGCTTATGCACTCAGCCATATGAAACTTAAAGCAATTCTTTCGCATTGAACATGCGTAGCTTTTTTTCTTCGACCTTTATTTCTGGCTGCCACTGACGCTTTTGCTAGCTGCCAGCACGTTCAACTCAAAAGTATCAAGTTTTGCATGGTTGCTGTTCATTTTTAGGCGCGCTTTGGGCTTGGTGGCAAAGCCGGCAGAATTCTAATGGGCTATGTGATCCGCTTGAACCCATTGACGCCGCTTTGCCTAAATCTGGCATCCCACCACGCTGACAGCGGGTTTGGCTTCAGTGCTGTTTTTGCATATTAGTGCTGAGTTGACCCATATGAATTTTGCCCATAACTACTACCCCACTGTATTGTCGTTGGCAGTCATTTTGCTGGTGTGCGCTGGTGCCGGCTTATCCCGCCATCGAAGCCAGGCTGACACCCGCACGGTCTTTGGCGGATAACTCGGGCTGCAAACCCTTGAGCGGCCAGTCGATGGCCAGGGCAGGGTCGTTCCAGGCGATGCAACGCTCAAACTCAGGCGCGTAGTAGTCGGTGGTTTTGTATAAAAAATCAGCACTTTCGCTAAGCACCAGAAACCCATGCGCCAAGCCGGCCGGCACCCAGAGCTGCTGGTGCTTGTCTTCACTTAGTTCTACGCCGACCCACTTGCCATAGGTGGGAGATCCCTGCCGAATGTCCACCACCACATCAAACACCGCCCCACGCACCACACGCACCAGCTTGCCCTGAGGCTGCTTCACCTGGTAATGCAACCCCCGCAACACGCCACGGCTGCTGCGGCTGTGGTTGTCTTGCACAAAGTGGGCATCCAGTCCCGTGGCAGCCTTGAAGACATTTTGGTTGAAGCTTTCAAAGAAAAAACCACGCGCGTCACCGAACACCTTGGGCTCGATGATCAGCACGTCGGGAATGGCGGTGGGGGTGGCTTTCATGTGGGTTGCGGCTCTTTGAGCAAACGCAGCATGTACTGCCCGTAACCATTTTTAGCCAGTGGCTGGGCCAGCTTTTCAAACTGGGCTGCATCGATATACCCGTTACGCCAAGCTATTTCTTCCAGGCAGGCGATCTTCAGGCCCTGGCGGTGCTCCAGGGTGGCGATGAACTGGCTGGCTTCGAGCAAGCTGTCGTGGGTGCCGGTGTCCAGCCAGGCGTAACCGCGCGTCATGATCTGCACATTCAGTTGGCCCAGGTCCAGGTAGGCCTGGTTGACGGTGGTGATTTCAAGCTCGCCGCGCGCGCTGGGTTTGACCGCTTTGGCAATGTCCACCACTTGCCGGTCATAAAAATACAAGCCTGTCACCGCGTAGTTGCTTTGCGGCTTGAGTGGCTTTTCTTCAATGCTGCGGGCCTGGCCTGCGGCGTTGAAGGCGACCACGCCATAGCGCTCGGGGTCTTGCACATGGTAGGCAAAGACGGTGGCGCCATCAGTCTGCGCATTGGCCCCGGCCAGCAAGGTGCTGAAGTCGTGGCCGTGAAAAATGTTATCGCCCAGAACCAGCGCACTGGGAGCGCCGTTCAAGAAACTTTCACCAATCAAAAACGCCTGAGCCAGCCCGTCCGGGCTGGGCTGCACGGCGTACTGCAAGTTAATGCCCCACTGGCTGCCGTCGCCCAGCAGCTGCTCAAAGCGCGGCACATCTTGCGGCGTGCTGATGATGAGAATGTCACGCATGCCGCCCAGCATCAGCGTGCTCAGCGGGTAGTAAATCATGGGCTTGTCGTACACCGGCAAAAGTTGTTTGCTCATGGCCAGCGTGGCCGGGTGCAGCCGCGTGCCGGAGCCGCCTGCGAGGATGATGCCTTTGCGTGATGTCATGAGATTTCTTTGGGTGGGGTTGAAGTCAGAACCTGAGCCAGCATGCCGTCCACGCCCAGCTGCCAGTGCGGCAAGTTGATGCCAAAAGCAGCTTGCAGTTTACGGGTGTCAAGCCGTGAATTATGCGGGCGGCGGGCGGCTGTGACAAAGGCGCTGGACGGCACGCTGGCTATCTCTTGCACTGCCCACGGCAAATCGGGGCGCAGCGCTTTGGCTTGGCGGATGACGTAGCTGGCGTAAGCGTGCCAAGTGGTTTCTCCGCTAGCCGCCAGGTGGTAAAGCCCGGCTAACGCTTCGTTGCCCGCCAGACCTATTTGCCTTAGGGCAGCAGCCGTGACGCCGGCCAACAGCTCTGCGCCGGTGGGCGAGCCCCACTGGTCGTCAATCACCGTCAGGCGCTCGCGCTCTTGCGCCAGCTTGAGCATGGTCTTGGCAAAGTTACTGCCGTGCGCGGCATACACCCAGCTGGTTCTGAAAATCAGATGCCGCGTGCAATGCGCCTGAACCTGCCGCTCACCCTCGAGCTTGGTCTGGCCGTACACATTGAGCGGCGCGGTCGCATCGGTTTCTAACCACGGCCGCGTGCCGCTGCCGTCAAACACGTAGTCGGTGCTGTAGTGCACCAGCCACGCGCCCAGCGCCTGCGCCTCTTTGGCCAGTACTTCGGGCGCCAGCGCGTTGACAAGGCGGGCTTGGTCGGGCTCGCTCTCGGCTTTGTCTACAGCCGTGTAAGCGGCGGCGTTGACGATGACTTGCGGGCGCAATTGGCGCACCGTCGCAGCCAGCTTATCAAGCTGTGCCAGGTCGCCCCCGTTGGACCGGTCCAGCGCGACCAACTCACCCGGCCCGGCCAAGGGCGCCAGCGCACGCTCAAGCGCCCGGCCGACCTGGCCGTTTTTACCGAGTAGCAGGATCTTCATCCCGGGACAGTCCCCGCATACTGCTTATCCACCCACTGCCGGTAAGCACCGCTTTGTACATGGGCGACCCAGTCGGGGTTGGCCAGGTACCAGGCGATGGTTTTCCGGATGCCGGTCTCAAAGGTTTCGGCCGGCTTCCAGCCTAACTCGCGTTGAATTTTGCTGGCGTCTATGGCGTAGCGGCGGTCGTGGCCTGGGCGGTCTTTGACGTAGGTGATTTGCGTGCTGTAGGGCTGACCATCGGCCTTGGGGCGCATCTCATCGAGCAAGGCACACACGGTCTTGACGATCTCGATGTTGGGCTTTTCGTTCCAGCCGCCCACGTTGTAAACCTCACCTGGCCGGCCGGCTTCGAGCACGCGGCGGATGGCGCTGCAATGGTCTTTGACGTACAGCCAGTCACGCACCTGCAGGCCGTCGCCGTAAACCGGTAGCGCCTTGCCTGCCAGCGCATTGACGATCATCAGCGGTATCAACTTCTCCGGAAAGTGGTAAGGGCCGTAGTTGTTAGAGCAATTGGTGGTGAGCACCGGCAGGCCGTAGGTGTGGTGCCAGGCGCGCACCAGGTGGTCGCTGGCGGCCTTGCTGGCGCTGTAGGGGCTGTTGGGCTCGTAGCGGTGGTCTTCTGTGAACGCCGGCGCGTCTTTGGCCAAAGAACCGTACACCTCGTCTGTAGACACATGCAAAAACCGGAAATCCGCCTTGGCATCCGCCGGCAACTCTGCCCAATAAGCACGAACAGCTTCGAGCAAGCGGAAAGTACCCACCACATTGGTCTGAATAAAGTCTTCGGGCCCGTGGATGGAGCGGTCTACATGCGACTCAGCCGCGAAGTTGACCACCGCGCGCGGCCGGTGCGCAGCCAGCAGGCTGGCCACCAGCGCGCCATCAGCAATATCGCACTGGACCAAGGTGTGGCGTGCGTCGCCCTTCAAGCCTACCAGAGTCTCCAAGTTGCCGGCGTAGGTCAGTTTGTCGAGGTTGATGACCGCTTCGCCGGACTGGGCCAGCCAGTCGAGCACGAAGTTAGCGCCGATGAAGCCGGCGCCGCCGGTGATGAGGATGGTCATAGTTAGTTGAAAATCAAATTAGAAAAATACGATCAAACGCTCTGTGAGGCAGCCCAGACCGCCAAGAGGCCAGATTCAGTTGCCGTTAATCTTCTCTCGCTCCAGCGCCTGGTGCACCCAATCCACCACCTCGCCACTGGATTCGTAGCCTTGGACCCATTGGCTTAAGAAATGACGGATGAGTGGCACGTCGTTCACGCTCATGGCCATGCGCAGGGATTCGAGTCTTTCTTGCAGCTGCGGCCAGGCCAGATACTCTTCGTTGGCTTTCATGATGCGGGCGTGTTGCGTGGGCTTGGGGTTGTGGCCTATCAGCAGCTCTTCGTAGAGCTTTTCACCGGGGCGCATGCCGGTGATGGTGATCTCTATGTCACCCTCCGGCTGGTCTGCGGTTTTGAGCCGTAAGCCCGACATCTCCACCATGCGGCTGGCCAGGTCATGAATGCGCACCGGCTGGCCCATGTCAAGCACAAACACATCGCCGCCAGTGCCCATGGCGCCGGCCTGGATGACCAGCTGCGCCGCTTCTGGGATGCTCATGAAAAAACGGGTGATGTCGGGGTGCGTGAGCGTGATGGGCCCGCCGTTTTTGATCTGCTCGCGAAACAGCGGCACCACCGAACCGCTGGAGCCCAACACGTTACCAAAGCGCACCATCGAAAAGCAGGTACGCGCGCCGGGGGCTCGAGCGCCGTCTGCATTGACAGCCGGGTTCAGCTCAGCGAGCGCCTGCAAAACCATTTCTGCCAGGCGCTTGGTGGCGCCCATGATGTTGGTGGGACGCACGGCCTTGTCGGTGCTGATCAGCACAAAATTTTGCACTCCGTTGCGCGCAGCCGCCTGGGCGCATACCAGCGTGCCCCACACGTTGTTTCGCAAGCCCTCTGCCGGGTTGTGCTCTACCAGGGGCACGTGCTTGTAAGCGGCAGCATGGTACAGCGTGTGCGGCTGCCAGGTGTCCATGATCTCGTGCATGCGCACTTCATCACACACCGATGCCAGCAGGGGCACAATTTCGATGATTTGCTGTTCTACGGATTCTTTTGCAGCCAGGGCCAGCAGCTCCTTGTGTACCAGGTAAAGTGCGGCCTCGCTCATTTCTACCAGTAACAACTGTTTGGGACTGTTTTTCAAAATCTGGCGGCACAACTCGCTGCCAATGCTGCCGCCTGCCCCTGTGACCAGCACCGTCTTGTTAAAGCTGTTGCGTTTGATCAGCAAGCCGTTGGGCTTGACGCTCTCGCGGCCCAGCAGGTCGTCGAGGTCCAACTCACGAACATCACTCAAACTCACTTTGCCCGAGGCAATGTCGTTGAGGCTGGGCAAAGTGCGCACCGCCAGTTTGTGGGCTGACAGCATGGCCAAGATGGTGTTGCGCTCTTGCCGCGAAAGAGAAGGCAGCGCCAGCAAGACATCGGTGACTGGCAGATCTGACAACACTTCAACCATGTCCGCCGGGTTGTAAATGCTCAGGCCATTGAGTACCTGACCATGCAAGCGGTCGTCATCGTCCAAAAAACCTACCACGCGCATCTCATGGCTGTTGACCATGGCGGCGGCGAGCTGGCGCCCCGCGCTGCCGGCGCCGTAAATCAGCACCTGCGGCAAGGCAGATTTTTGAACCTGGCTTTGGTACAAGCCCCCCAGCCACACCCGCGCCGCCGCGCGCGAGGCACCCACCAGCACCAGCAACAACAAAGGCTG
>CAXNEG010000099.1:0-6327 GCA_964201305.1 Polaromonas sp. | reverse complement strand
GTCCGCAAGGATGTGCGGGTTCGAGTCCCGCCCCGCGCACCACACTTACAAGCAGATTTCAGGAGAAGATTGATGGCCGTGACCGTAGAAACGCTGGAAAAGCTCGAACGCAAAATGACCTTGTCGCTGCCCGTCGGCACGATCCAATCGGAGGTGAATACCCGCCTTAAGCGCATGGCCCGAACAGTCAAAATGGACGGTTTCCGTCCCGGCAAAGTGCCCATGAACGTGGTGGCCCAGCGTTACGGTTATTCGGTTCACTACGAAGTGATGAACGACAAAGTGGGCGAGGCTTTTTCTGCCGCTGCCAACGAAGCCAAACTGCGTGTGGCCGGCCAGCCGCGCATCAGCGAAAAAGAAGGCGCGCCCGAAGGCGAAATGCATTTTGATGCTGTGTTCGAGGTGTTCCCCGAAGTCAAACTTGGCGATATGTCTGGTGCCGAAGTCGTCAAGCTCAGCGCTGAAGTCAGCGACGCTGCCATCGACAAGACCATCGACATCCTGCGCAAACAGCGCCGTACCTTTGCTCAGCGCCCTATGGACAGCGCCGCTCAAGATGGTGACCGCGTGACCATCGACTTCGAAGGCAAGATTGACGGCGAAACATTCCCCGGCGGCAAAGCCGAAGCCTTCCAGTTCCTGGTCGGCGAAGGTCAGATGCTCAAAGAATTTGAAGATGCTGTGCGCGGTATGAAGTCGGGCGAAAGTAAGACATTTCCTCTGAGCTTTCCAGCCGACTACCACGGTAAAGAAGTGGCCGGCAAACAGGCTGACTTCATGGTCACGCTCAACAAAATTGAAGCTGCCAACCTGCCGGAAGTCAACGAAGCTCTGGCCAAGTCCTTGGGTATTGCCAATGAGACTGTTGAAGGTCTGCTCGCCGACATCCGCAAAAACCTGGAGCGTGAAGTCAAGTTCCGTCTGCTGGCACGCAATAAAGCTGCGGTGATGGACGCTCTGCTGGCTACCGCCGAGCTCGACCAGCCAAAGTCCAGTGTGCAAGCCGAACTCGATCGCATGATCGAAGCCGCCCGCGCCGACCTCAAGCAGCGTGGCATCAAAGACGCTGACAAGGCGCCAATTCCTGACGACATCTTCCGCCCGCAAGCTGAAAAGCGCGTGCGTCTGGGCCTGGTGGTGGCCGAGTTGGTGCGCAAGAACGAATTACAGGCCAAACCTGATCAGATCAAAGCCCACATTGATGAACTGGCTGCAAGCTATGAAAAACCCCAGGAAGTGGTGCGCTGGTACCTGGGCGACAACCGCCGCATGGCCGAAGTCGAATCTGTGGTGATAGAAAACAATGTCACTGACTTTGTGCTGTCCAAGGTCAAGGTCAGTGAAAAAGAGATTTCTTTTGATGAATTGATGGCCCAAAACTAAGCTTTTTAAAGCCTTTTGAACGCCCTGGGGCTTGTGCTTGACGGCGCAGGCCCCAACTTATTTTTAGGTACAGTACCTCTATCTTTGGAGAAATACACAATGGTTTCAAACTACAGCTACGGCGGCGTCCCCCGGCAGGAAACTCAGGGCCTGGGCATGGTGCCCATGGTCATTGAGCAGTCGGGCCGTGGCGAGCGCTCTTATGACATTTACTCGCGTCTGCTCAAAGAGCGCGTGATCTTTCTGGTCGGGCCGGTCAATGACCAAACGGCCAACCTGGTGGTGGCACAGCTTTTGTTTCTGGAAAGCGAAAACCCGGACAAGGACATTTCTTTTTACATCAACTCGCCCGGCGGTTCCGTCACCGCGGGCATGGCCATTTACGACACCATGCAGTTCATCAAGCCCGATGTTTCAACGCTGTGCGTCGGCATGGCCGCCAGCATGGGTGCTTTCTTGTTGTCGGCAGGCACTAAAGGCAAGCGCTTTTCGCTGCCCAATTCCCGCGTCATGATTCACCAGCCTTCCGGCGGTGCGCAGGGTCAGGCGACGGACATTGAAATCCATGCCCGTGACATCCTCAAAACCCGCGATCAGCTCAACCGCATTTTGGCCGCCAACACCGGTCAATCGATCGAGCGCATTGAGCGTGATACCGAGCGCGACTACTTCATGTTTGCCGAAGACGCCAAGGAATACGGCCTGATTGACCAGGTGATTGCCAAGCGTCCTTGACCGCCTTGGCTGCAGGGGATTTGGCAACGGCGTTTTCTGGTCTGGAAAACGCCGTTTTTCTTTGGTTATCATTGAGTCACAGTTATTGCCAGACCGCCCCCTGAAGGGGCATGCGAAAAGGTATTCCCCATGGCCGAGAAAAAAGGCTCTTCCAGCGAAAAAACGCTCTACTGCTCCTTCTGCGGAAAGAGCCAGCACGAGGTTAAAAAACTCATTGCGGGCCCGTCTGTGTTTGTCTGTGACGAATGCATTGACTTGTGCAATGAAATCATTCGTGATGAGCTTCCTCCCGGCGAAGTTTCCAAAGATATCCGCAGCGATTTGCCGACACCGGCCGAGATCAAAGCCACCTTGGACGGTTACGTCATAGGACAAGAACCGGCCAAGCGAACGCTGGCCGTGGCGGTCTACAACCACTACAAGCGCCTGCGCCATAAAGACACCGCCAAAAAAGACGATGTCGAGCTGACAAAAAGCAACATCTTGCTGGTCGGGCCCACGGGTTCAGGCAAGACCTTGCTGGCCCAAACCCTGGCGCGCACGCTCAATGTGCCTTTTGTGATGGCCGATGCAACCACTTTGACGGAAGCCGGCTACGTGGGCGAAGACGTTGAGAACATCATTCAAAAGCTGCTGCAAAGCTGCAATTACGAGGTTGAGCGCGCCCAGCAGGGTATTGTTTACATCGACGAGATCGACAAGATCACGCGCAAGTCAGACAACCCCTCCATCACACGCGATGTCTCGGGCGAGGGCGTGCAGCAGGCGCTGCTCAAGCTGATCGAGGGCACCATGGCCTCCGTGCCACCGCAGGGTGGTCGCAAGCATCCCAATCAGGACTTTTTGCAGGTGGACACCACCAACATCTTGTTCATTTGCGGCGGCGCGTTTTCGGGTCTTGAAAAAGTCATTGAGAACCGCACCGAAGCCTCAGGCATTGGTTTTGCCGCGTCGGTCAAAAGCAAAAAATCCCGCAGCCTGTCTGACGCCTTCAAGGACGTGCAGCCTGAAGACCTGATCAAGTTCGGCCTGATTCCCGAGCTGGTCGGCCGTATGCCGGTGGTTGCCACCTTGGCTGAGCTCACAGAGGAAGCCTTGGTGCAGATCCTCACCGAGCCTAAAAACGCGGTGGTTAAACAGTTCAGTAAATTGCTGGCCATGGAGGGTGTAGACCTGGAAATCCGGCCCTCGGCACTCAAGGCGATTGCGCGTAAGGCGCTGGCCCGCAAGACCGGCGCACGCGGTTTGCGCTCTATTTTGGAGCAGTCTTTGATTGACACCATGTACGAGTTGCCCAGTGTGAGCAATGTCGCCAAAGTGGTGGTCGATGAATCCACCATTGAAGAAAACCAGCCACCTTTGCTGGTTTATCACGAGGCAGCTAAAAAAGCCTGAGACAGATTGACCGGGGCGCCCAGGCCTTGTAAGTCTGGTTATACCCCCCAAGTCAGGTAAATGTGGCTGAGCCTGATCCTTTTCAGGTGCAGCGTTAATGTTGAAGGTTTTATATGTCCGGACAAATTTCTTTACCAGCGACCCCCCTGGATCTGCCCATGCTGCCACTGCGCGACGTGGTCGTATTTCCGCACATGGTCATCCCCCTGTTTGTGGGCAGACCCAAAAGCATCAAGGCACTGGAGTCGGCCATGGAGGCCGAGCGCCGCATCATGCTGGTGGCGCAAAAAACCGCTGCCAAGGACGAGCCCTCAGTAGAAGACATGTTCGGTGTGGGTTGCATTGCCACCATTTTGCAAATGCTCAAGCTGCCGGACGGTACCGTCAAGGTACTGGTAGAAGGCCAGCAGCGGGCTAAGGTCAATAAGATCGAAGACGGCGAATTGCATTTCACCTGCAATGTGACCCCGGTCGAGCCCGAGGTGGCGCTGCCCGGCGACAAGAGCAGTGAAGTTGAAGCCCTGCGCCGTGCGGTGATGCAGCAGTTTGACATGTACGTCAAACTCAATAAGAAAATTCCACCCGAAATCCTGACCTCTATCTCCAGCATCGACGATGCCGGTCGTCTGGCCGACACCATTGCCGCGCACCTGCCGCTCAAGCTCGATGCCAAGCAGGTGGTGCTGGACATGGACAACGTGAAGGCGCGCTTAGAGAACCTTTATGAGCAGTTGGAGCGTGAAGTCGATATTTTGAATGTGGATAAAAAAATCCGTGGTCGCGTCAAGCGCCAGATGGAAAAAAACCAACGTGATTTTTACCTGAACGAACAAGTCAAGGCGATTCAAAAAGAGCTTGGCGAAGGCGAAGAGGGCGCGGACATCGAAGAGATCGAGAAAAAGATCAAGGCAGCCAAGATGCCGGCCGAGGCCCGTAAAAAGGCGGAAAGTGAACTGAAAAAGCTCAAGCTCATGTCGCCCATGTCGGCCGAAGCCACAGTGGTGCGCAGCTACATTGACGTGCTCACCAGTCTGCCCTGGGCCAAGAAAACCAAAATCAAACACGATCTGGGCAATGCCGAGGAAGTGCTGAACCTGGACCACTTTGGTCTTGAAAAAGTCAAGGACCGCATTGTGGAGTACCTCGCGGTGCAGCAGCGCGTCGACAAACTCAAGGCGCCCATCTTGTGTCTGGTCGGCCCGCCCGGCGTTGGTAAAACCTCGCTGGGTCAGTCCATTGCCAAAGCCACCGGCCGCAAGTATGTGCGCATGGCTCTGGGCGGCATGCGTGACGAAGCCGAGATCCGCGGGCATCGACGCACTTACATCGGCGCCTTACCGGGCAAGGTGCTGCAAAGCCTGACCAAGGCCGGCACGCGCAACCCGCTGTTTTTGCTCGATGAGATCGACAAGCTTGGTACCGACTTCCGCGGTGACCCTTCGAGTGCACTGCTCGAGGTGCTGGACCCGGAGCAAAACCACACCTTCGGCGACCACTACGTTGAGGTGGACTTCGACCTGAGCGATGTGATGTTTGTCGCCACCTCCAACTCGATGAACATTCCGCCGGCCCTGCTGGACCGCATGGAAGTGATCCGCCTGTCTGGCTATACCGAGGACGAAAAGACCAGCATCGCCATGCGCTACCTGCTCCCCAAGCAGCTCAAGAACAACGGCGTGAAAGAGGGCGAGCTCGACATCTCCGAGCAGGCCGTGCGCGATATCGTGCGCTACTACACGCGTGAAGCCGGAGTCCGTTCACTCGAGCGCGAGCTCTCCAAGATCTGCCGCAAAACCGTCAAAGGTATTCAGCTTAAAAAAATGCAAGCGCCTGTGGTGGTCAGCCCTGACAACCTCAATGACTACCTGGGCGTGCGCAAGTTCAACTATGGCCGCGCTGAAAATCAGAACCAAATCGGCCAGGTGGTGGGTCTGGCCTGGACCGAGGTCGGTGGCGACCTGTTGACGATTGAGGCGGCTATCATGCCGGGCAAGGGCGTCATCACGCGCACCGGCTCGCTGGGCGACGTGATGAAAGAATCTGTCGAAGCAGCCCGCACCGTGGTGCGCAGCCGCTCACGCATGCTGGGCATTCGCGACGACATGTTTGAAAAGCGTGACATCCACATTCACGTGCCCGACGGCGCAACCCCCAAAGATGGTCCGAGCGCGGGTGCTGCCATGACCACCGCATTTGTGTCTGCCCTCACCGGCATTCCGGTGCGCGGCGACGTGGCCATGACCGGCGAGATCACGCTGCGCGGTGAAGTCACGGCCATTGGCGGGCTGAAAGAAAAGCTGCTGGCCGCCTTACGCGGTGGCATCAAAACAGTGCTGATCCCCGAAGAAAACGCCAAGGACTTGCAAGAGATTCCCGACAACGTCAAAAGCGGGCTGGAGATCATTCCCGTCAAATGGATTGACCAGGTGCTGGCTGTGGCGCTGGAGCGCATGCCTGTGCCGCTGTCTGACGAAGAAGTGGCCTTGGCCGCAGCGGCCAGTGCAGCCACTGCGGCTGCGGCGGCGGCCCTCGCGGCAGCCGCAACTGCTGCGGTGCCGGCGCAGCCGGGCGCTGTGAAGCACTGAGATTTCACAGGCGTGGTTTTTCCTGAAAGTATTTTTGTCGCAGATTCAAGGCACCCGAAAAACCAAGCTATAATTTGCGCTGTCATTGCGGGAGTAGCTCAGTTGGTAGAGCGCAACCTTGCCAAGGTTGAGGTCGAGAGTTCGAGACTCTTCTCCCGCTCCAAATTTAAAAGGGCAGCACTTCAAAATGCTGTCCTTTTTCATTAGGAAACCGGCGCGATAGCAAATC
>CAXNEG010000098.1:0-6335 GCA_964201305.1 Polaromonas sp. | reverse complement strand
TGATTGACGGACACTTGATCGGTGAAAATTCAGCTTTTGTCCGACCTGCACCTGGAGTCGCATCCGCATTTCTCAGCGCAGCCCCTGGCCGGTGCCGACGTGCTGGTGCTGGCAGGTGACATCGGCTCTTACCAGCACAACTCTGACTTGACGCGCCTGGCCGTGCCGGACTTCGGCTTGGCCCGCTTTTCACCACGGCCGGTTCACGAAGGTGGTGCCGGCTGGCCGACGCCGGTCATTTTTGTACCGGGCAACCATGAATACGATGGGCTGGAGTTTGACGAGGCCCACCAACGCCTGCGTCAGGCTTGCGAGCGCTGGGGTCTGATCTGGCTGGAGCAAGAAAGTGTGGTGTTGCAAGGCGTGCGCTTTGTCGGCTGCACGCTGTGGAGCGACTTTGACGGCTTGAGCAGCGCACCCGGCACGGCAGCCAATGACGCTGAAGCGGCCGCACCGGGCGCGCTGGCCGAGCATTTGAAGGCGCGCGACAAAGCATTCCGGGCCGCCAATTTTTACCTGCGCAAAAATCACAGCCTGCAAACCGGTGTGCCCATGCTGGCCGAGCAGCTTCGCGAGTTGGGGCTGCAAAGTCAGCGCTGGCTGCGCCAGGCACTGGCCAACGGCTTTGACGGGCCCACCGTGGCGGTCACGCACTTTGCACCCAGCTTGCTCAGCGCCGACCCGCGCTACGGGCTGACACCGGGCACCGCCGGTTTTTGCAATGCGCTGGACGATCTGCTGCCGGCCGCTCAGCTTTGGCTGCACGGCCATCTGCACTGCCCGCAGGACTACGTCAGCCGGGGTTGCCGCGTGGTGGCCAACCCACTGGGCTATGCCCGCAAGGGCGAGCAAAAAAACTACAGGCCGGAACTTTTGATCGCCGTTTGAGCCAGCCCGTCAAAGCAGGTGGCCAAGACCAGAGAGACGATCTCTTCATCGCTGTGTTGCCCGCTGGCCTGCATGAATTCGAGCACCGGGTCACAAGCGCGCGAGTACAAGGTGTAGAGCACCAAGAGCGGCGGCAGCGTCGGGTTCAAGCTACCGTCTTGCTGAGCAGCCTCTATCCATTGACCGATGTGGTCGCTAACTTGTAGCAAGCTGTCCAGGTAATCCCGGTTGGCCAGAAGGGTGGCCCGCAGGCTGGAGTTTTGGCTGGGCAAAGAAGGCATTTGCCCGGCCAATTGCACTTGCATCATCCAGCGCACCACGGCCTTGAGCTGCACCAATGGCTCGGCTTGGGCAGGGAGTTCAGCCAAAAAGTTCTTGGCCAGTTTGAGGAGGCGCACCATGGCGGCGGCGGCCAAATCCTCTTTGCTGGGAAAGTGCTTGTACAAGCTGGCTTTGGCAATGCCGACTTTGGCCGCCACCTCGTCGACAGTCATCAGATCAAAGCCTTTTTCGGCCAGCAAGGAATTGACGGCCTCGACGATAGCCTCTTCACGTGCCACCAGCATTTGCGCCTTGAACGAGGCTTTGACCACCGGTTGGGTCGTCGCGTTGAGGGCAGCACCTGCCGGAGAAATAAAGGTCACCATTCCTTGAAGTTTATCTCAGCACTGGCCTTAAAGTATTTTTAAAATACAGTTATTTCAAATAAAAATTAAATAAACTACTTTGTGACTACTAAGTTCATTTTTTAGGCTTTGGTTTCAAACTTGTGGTGACTCCCCTGCGCCCTTGCCCGAACCCAGGGTGAAACAAAAGCGCGCGCCCTCGCCGACTGCCGCCTCTGCCCATATGCGACCGCCATGGCGCGACACGATGCGCCGCACCGTGGCCAAACCGATGCCGCTGCCTTCAAACTGCGAGGGCGAGTGCATCCGTTGGAATGGCGCAAACAGCTTGTCGGCGTGGGCCATGTCAAAGCCCGCACCGCTGTCCTTGACGCAAAAGACCGGGTCGCCGTCAGCATCGGTCTGCGCCCCGAAACTGATGTGTGTGATGGCCTGGCCGGCGCTGAATTTCCAGGCGTTGCCCAGCAAGTTCTCCATCAGCTGACGAAGCAGCCGATGGTCGCCGGTGGCACGAAGCCCCGACTCGATCTGCGCCTGCAGGACGCGGGACGGATCGCGTTCACTGAGCGATGCCAGCACCTCAGAAGCCAGCGCGCTGAGGTCCACCTGTTCGCTGCGCAGGGGTTCGCGTGCCAATTGGGCCAAGGCCATCAAGGCGTCTATCAGCTCGCCCATTTGCACAACCCCCGCCCGGATGCGTTGCAAAAAATGCCGGCTCTTGCCGATTTGCGAGTCCGGCAGGCCATCGATAGACATCTCGACCAAGCTGGCAAAACCATCGACAGCGCTCAAGGGCGTGCGCAGGTCGTGCGACACCGAATAACTGAAGGACTCCAGCTCCTGGTTGGCCAACTTGAGCTCGGCCGTGCGCTGTTGGACGCGGTCCTCCAGGCTGGCGTTCAGGTGACGGATCTGTAGGTCGGCCTGTAAGCGCTCAAGCTCTGCCGAAGCGCGTGAAGCAAAAATCTGCAGTGTCGAATGCAGCAGGGCCGTCTGGCTTTTTTTGAGCGGCTCGCGAAACACCAACACCAGCACACCGGCCATCTGCCCCTCAGAGTTTTCCAGCCGGTGGCCTGCATAGGCCTGGGTTTCGAGCTTGCGCAACAACGAAGCTTCAGGGTACAAAGTTTGCACCAGCTCAGGCAGGATCAGGCTGGCGGCAAGCGCCAACTCGCGGCAAGGCGTTTGCGCTATTGCATACTCAAACTGCGGCACTACTTGGCCATTGAACACAGCGGCCACGCTGCGCCCGCGCAATGGATCGCCAGGCAACACACGCGCTACAAAAGCGCCATTTGCGCCCATGGCATCGGACATATTGCGCACGAGCATTTCGAAAAAATTGCCGCCGCCCTGCATGGACACACCGGCGGCCACCTGCGCGATCGCCTTCTCCATGCGGTTGCGCCATAAACGCGAACGTATATTTTCGATGCCTAAACTCAGGTTGTCGGTCAACTCCTGCAGCAGACCAATCTCTTCGATGCGGGCTGCTTGAACTTCGGCCGAGTACAGCGCAAGCACGCCCAGGGTCTGCCCGCCGTGACGCAGCGGCAGGGCCAGCACGCTGCCGTAGCCGCGGGCCACCGCCTCCCGGGCCAGCGGGAAATCGCCAGGACTGGCTTGCAGATCGGCGGACTCGCACACTTCATTGCGGCGGATCGCATCACATGCAGGACCCGGGGTGCCGGCCGGCCCCTCAGCCCAGCTCAGCTGTACACAGCTCAAGTAGCCCGCCTCATGCCCAGCATGGGCCATGGGCTCGACGCTACGCGCAGAATCATTGCGGGCGTAGCCGACCCAGGCCATGCGATAGCCTCCCAGATCGACAGCCAGTCGGCAAATCTCGCCGAGCAATTGCAACTCGCCCTCTATACGGGTCAAAGCGCGGTTGCTCTGGCTCAGCAACTTCAGGGCGCGTGTGCTGCGGGCCAGCTTGGCATCAGCCAGCTTGCGTGCGGTGATATCGCGTACCGTGCCCAACACGCGGTCACCCACCAGATGCGCGTAATGGCAAACCCACACGATCTCGCCGCCGGGTTTGATCAGCCGGCACTCGACCTCTGTTTTCAGCCCGCCCAAGGTGGCTTCAACAGCAGCCTGGACGGCCGTCAGATCGTCTGGATGCACGGTAGCCAGAAAACGGCCCGGTTTGTCATAGAAACTTTGCAGATCGCGACCGATCAGGCGTTCGCAGGCCGGGCTGATGTAGAGCAACTCGCCTGTGATGGCGTTGCGACTGTAAAAAACGTCCTCGATATTTTCGGCGAGCTCGCGAAAGCGCTCCTCGCTGGCACTCAGCTTAGCCAGGGCCTGCTCAAGCGTTTTATTTGGCGAATTTTTTTCCATCAGTGAAGAAAAATAATTGGCATAACGCCATCGTAGCCGAGACATCCGTTCCTGCGTGCGTCATTTTTTAGGCTTACTCTTTCTGCCATCGCAAGTCTGAATTTTGGAGTTGTAGCCGTGCATTGGTAGATGAATCAGTCGGTTGATAGCAGCCCGAACGCCCCCGGCGCCTCAGCGGCCATGCTGGCCTTTTTTTTCCACAACACAGTCTTTAAAAACAAGGCAGCCAGCCAAAAAAAACGGCCTGCCAAAGGCAGACCGTAGAAACAGCGGTGCAGCGCCAGGGCTGCACCTGAAAGGTAATTAACCGCCCTTGCTGGGGCGCTTGCCCGGGTTTTTCTTGCTGCGGGTCCATGAACCGCGCTCAAGGCTGACTTTCTGGCCGTGGCCGGCAGTGCGGGTCATGCCTGGAGCAAGAGTGGGTTTAGGTGCGCACCTGTCGGCTTCGACTCGGATTTTTTTAGGCATGGAAGACTCCGGTTAAAAATAGCTGAATTGTGGATTTTATGCCAAGGCCGCCAGCGGCAGGTTGAGCAGCAGGTTTTGAGGCTTCAGACGCAAAGCCCGGTCCTCGCTCATCATCAGCCCCAGGTAGACCGGCTTGCCCGCCACGTCGGCACGCATTTCCTGCGGCTGATCGAACTCCAAACGGAACAAGCTGAGCAGGCGCTGCAGGCGCTCAGGCTCGACCGGTTTGTCTTCGTACAGGTCATTGAGCAAAGCCGAGGCATGCACATCCAGGCCCACATGCCAGCGCCAACCGGGGTCGTCAATTTTTTGCAAAGGCCGTACGCGCACCGCAACGCCCAGCATGTGCTGCACCCATTTCTCCAGAACCCGCGCCAATGCGCTCAAGCCCGAGCGCGCCCGCGTCATGGTCAACACCAGCCCGTGGCTGAGGTCGTTGTTGACCTCGTGCGTGAGGTCTAACAAAAAGTTGTAACGCTCGCCGGCGCGCCAGTAGTCGGCGGCGTTGTCGTCGCCCAGCACTTGCATGCGAACTTCCCGCATGGGCGCCTTGGCTTCAGCCAGCAGGCGGCCGATGTCGCCCAGACCACCGGTGTCTTTGAGCATGTCCAGCACGCTCAGGTCACCGGCCAGAATCTGCCCCTGCTCTATCGTCAGGCGCTGCGGCCGAAACAGCATTTCCGCAGCCCGTACTTCGTAAGCATCTTGACTGTCATGCAAAACATTGCGGGCAATGGCCTGCGCCAACAGGTCCAGAAAGAGCGGCGGCACGCCCATCACGCCGCGCCGGAACAGCCCCAGGTAGCAGGCCTCCAAACTACCGGCGGCCAGCAAGTCGTTGCGAAAGTTGACAAACAGCGTGTAGCTCTCGCGGGCGTCAGCGTACTTGATGGCGGCCAGTTCCAGCAAGCCGACAGCGCGGGCAGGCTCGGCTTGCAGCGCCGTGTGCAGCTTGATCTCGTTGGGGCAGGACTCGGGCAGCAGCGCCAGTTCAGGTCGCTGCAAAAACAGCCGCAGGTAATCGTCGGTGGGAATCAGCCAGCCCCGCGCATTTCGCCGGAGCTGGTCAAAGCCGCTGGAGGGCCAAAAATTTTGCATGAAGGCGATGGTCGCACAAACCGGCCACTGGCCGGCGGCAACCAAAGCATCACGGGCGCATTCATACGCCCCTGCCTTCGCAAATCAGGGCGCAGCAACAGGCTCCAGCAAGCGCACCGCAAAAGGGTTGCGCTGGCGTGTGTCCACGGTCACATGCACGGCGCGCACATCACCGGCACCGGGCACTTCCAGCCGGGTGAGTTGTGGGAGCGGCTTTTTGTTCAGCATAAATGGCTGGTCAAAGCGGAAAACATGGCTGTCGCCGTGGATCAACAGCACCGGGATTTTGGATTGCGCCGCCAAGGGCAGCAAGGTCTCACCAATGCTGGCGCGGTAACCCGAGTGCGCAGGAAAGTCTTCCCACTGGCTCTTGGCTTCAAACACGTCAGCTTGCATGGCCAGCACGATGGCTTTGGCCTGTGTCTGGGCGGCGCTTGCAAAGGCTTCACGGATCCAGGCGATGTTGGCCTTTTCACGTTCAAAAAATTCAGCCACGGCGCGCGGGTCACGCACTTCAAAGTTGTTGTTGCTACCCACGATGTGCAGCGTGGCAAACACCACGCCCTGGTGCGTCCAGCGCTGGTTTTCCAAAAACTTGGCAAAGGCCGGTGTTGACGCCGACTGGTTCAGCACAGGCAGTGGCTGCTTGCCCAGCGACAAGCCCGGCTTGTAAAACGTGGCACGCAAAGCCTGCAGGCGCTCCAGCGGATCATGGCCTCCGTTGTTGGCGCGGTGGCAGTCGGTCCATTCGTTGTCTCCCGGCGTGAAAACCAGGGCGCTGTCAAACAAGCCGAAATGGCCGAGTTGCACTTTGGACTCTTCATCCGAGCACAGCGTCGAGCCCGACTTGAAGTCACCGATGTGAATAGAAAAACTGGGGCGCTCCTGGTTGATGGAACTGATGAG
>CAXNEG010000097.1:0-6355 GCA_964201305.1 Polaromonas sp. | reverse complement strand
ACATCGCGGCCCTGGCGGTTTTCAAAATTGCGGTTGGAAGTGGCCACGCAGCGCTGGCCCGGTGAGCCGATGTCGCCATTGGCGCCTGCGCACATGGAGCAGCCGGCCTCGTGCCACTCAAAGCCGGCTTGCAGGAATATCTGGTCCAGACCTTCGGCTTCGGCCTGCCTTTTGATGGTGCTCGATCCCGGCACCACCAGGGCTTGCACGCCGGCGGCGACCTGACGGCCCTGCACCACACGGGCCGCAGTGCGCAGGTCTGGCAAACGGGCGTTGGAGCAAGATCCTATGAAGACCCGGTCAATCGCCAAGCCGTCGAGAGATTGCCCGGCTTTTACCGCCATGTAGGCCAATGCACGGGTGGCCCTTTCTTGCGCCGATGTGCCCAGCGCCATGGGCAGAGGTACGGCTTCGTTGATACCAATGACCTGAGCGGGGTCGGTTCCCCAGGTGAGTTGAGGTGACAAGTCGGTGCAGTCCAGGTGGTGTTCTTCGTCAAACACAGCGTTGGCATCGGTGTGCAGCGTGCGCCACCAGGCGAGCGCCTCGTCCCAGGCCTGACCTTTTGGTGCGCCGCGCCGCCCCTTGCACCAGGCAATGGTTTTCTCGTCTGGCGCAATCAGGCAGGTACGCCCGCCCCACTCAATGGTCATGTTGCACAGCGTCATACGCGATTCGATGTCCATGGCCTCGACCACCGGGCCGCAGTATTCGACTGCTGTGCCGCGTGCAGCACTCACACCCATGCGGCGTATGAGCGCCAGCGCAACGTCTTTGGCGTTGAGCCAGTCAGACAGGCTGCCGTCAAGCCAGATGCGCATTTGCCGTGGTTTTTCCATGGCCATCACCTGGGTGCTCAGCACATGCACCAGCTCGGTGGTGCCGCAACCAAAAGCCAGGCAGCCGATGGCGCCTACAGTCGAAGCGTGGCTGTCGGGGCAGGCCAGCGTCAGGCCGGGCAGGGCGATGCCGAGCTCCGGCGTGACCACGTGGACGATGCCGTGCTCAGGATCATTCACATCGAGCACTTTCACGCCGTGGCGCAAACCGGCCTGCAGCGTAGCTTTAATGTGCGGTGAGACTCGTATCACGCCGGGCCGCGTGGGCACGGTGTGGTCTTGCACCACCATCGTCAGGTCGGTGCGGCGCACTTTGCGCTCGCTCTCGTCAAGCAGGCCAAAGGCGTGCGGTGCATGCAGCTCATGCACGGCGTGACGGTCCATGTAGAGCAGGTGCTTGCCGTCGGCGCGCGTGTCCACATGGTGGAGCGCCCAAATTTTGTCAAACAGTGTGTGTGTCATGGTGGAACTCAGCTTTTGCCGTCCATTGGCTTGAGAAGCTCGGCCTCGAGCGCCAGCCAAGCGGGTAAACCGAGCGCCTGGTTGTATTGCTCAAAGCTGGCCATGCGGTGGTTCACCGTATGGGTATGTTGGTCGCGATGCAGTGTGCTCAGCACCTCGTGAATGGCCTGAACTGCGGCATAGCGGGTGGTGCCCGCGTGCAGGGCCAACACACAACCGACTTCTTGCAGCACGGCGTCGGTCAGTTGGTTGGTGGGCGCTGATTCCTGGATCACGGTGACCAGCGGCGCGCGGACCACACCGGCCACGTAGCGCAATTCTTCAGGGGTGTTGGCGCCCATGACCAGGACGGCGTCGGCACCGGCTTGCACATAAGCGCGGCCCCGGCGGGCAGCGTCTTCTAAGCCGTGCATCGACTTGGCGTCGGTGCGGGCAATGATCCAGAAATCGGGGCTGCGCCGCGCTTGTACAGCTGCGCGGATTTTTTGGGCGTGTTCTTCCTGGCTGACCACCGGGATGCCCTGGGGCAACAGGCCGCAGCGCTTGGGCGTGACCTGGTCTTCAATGTGGATGGCGGCAATGCCGGCAGCCTCAAACTCCTGCACGGTGCGCACCACATTGAGCACACCGCCGTAACCGGTGTCTGCGTCGCAGATCACCGGGATGTCCAACTGCCGCGCGATGCGCCCCACATGCTCGAGGTTTTCGCTCATGCCCAGCATGCCGACATCGGGCATGCCCAGCAAGCTGGCAGACACCGCGTTGCCCGAAAACGCCACAGCGCTGAAACCCACCTGTTGCGCGATCCGCGCAGACAAACCGTCATACACCCCCGGAACGCGCACCAATTGGCGGGTTCGGGTCAGTTTTCGCCAGGCTGCTCGCACGTTGTCTGGGCTCATGGGGTTGTCCTTCGGGCTGGGTGGTCAAAAATAAGATAGGCCTGCATTTCAGCATAAGATGCGGAAAGTTTTTCTTCACCTCGTTGAAAAAATAGGACCCCCACAATGACTCCCATGAACCGCCGCTCTGCATTGCTCACTTGTGCTTCTTCGCTGGCTGCCTTGGCGCCAGGCCTGTCCTTGGCCCAAACTGCCGCCACCTATCCCAATAAACCCGTTCGCTGGGTGGTACCCACCTCCACCGGCGCCGGCACCGACTTTGCCGCCCGCACGTTTGCGCAAATTGCATCTGAAAACTGGAAACAATCTCTGGTGGTTGAAAATCGCTCAGGCGCCTCCGGCATGCTGGGCCTGGATTTTGTGGCCGGCTCGGCGGCTGACGGCTACACGCTGCTGTTTTTCAGTGTGTCGCAATTCATTGACGCGACGCTGCTGCAGAAATACAGCTTCGAGCCCACCAAGGACTTCACCCCTATTTCTATGCTGGCCACCACGCCGCTGTTGCTGGTGGCGCACGCCGACACCCAGGTCAGCACGGTGCAGCAACTGATCGCCAAGGCCAAGGCCCAGCCCAAAGCGCTCAACTACTCTTCAGGCGGCAGCGGTGGCCTGACGCACCTGGCCATGGAGGTTTTCCTGAACAAAGCCGGTATCGAGGTACTGCACGTCCCCTATAAAGGCAGCGGCCCTGCGGTCATTGACCTGCTGGCCAACGTGGTTCAGCTGTCTTTTTCTACGCCGCCGGCGGTCATGCAGCACATCAAGTCGGGTCGCCTCAAGGCCCTGGCCGTCAGCACCCCGACGCGTTCGAGCACGCTGCCGGACGTACCCACTTTTGCCGAGCTGGGTTTCCCGACGGTCAACATCACCAGTTGGTACGGTGTGGCCGGACCGGCTAACTTGCCCGCCGACATCACCGAAAAAATTTCGCGCACCATCGCTCAGGCTGCTAAATCCGGCCCCCTGCACGACAAACTGGTGTCCAGCGGCATAGACCCGATTTTGTCCACGCCCGCTGAGATGACCCGAACCCTGCGCAGCGAACGCGAGCAGTTGCAGGCCATCGTCAAAAGCATTGGCTTTAAGAAAGATTGACAGACCCGCTGCACCCAGGGACCATTCACTTGGCCATGTGAAAGCGCCTAGTGAGGGCTCACTAAAGAGGGGCCTGAGTGCGCCTGAAGTCTTGTTTTGGATGATTTAGACCTTAAGATTGCTGCACCGCAACAAATTTTTATAAGGTCTGCCATGTTCAGCAACACTTCTTTCGACGCCATCACCAAAACCTTCAAGGAAAACGCCGCCAAGTTCAACCCGGCCGCTTCCCAGGAAGCCCTCAAGCCTTTGATGGCCAACCTCGAAGCTTGGGGCGAACTGGCTCAAAAGCAGGCCCATGCCGCCCAGGCGTCCATGACAGCGACTTTCGAGTCTTTCAAAAGCGTTAAAGAGCCACAAGGTGCTTTTGAAACCATGAAAGCCCTGGCCGAAGAGAGCATGGCCACTGCCACCAAAAACCTTAAGGACGTCACAGCACTAGGTTTGGCTCAGTTCCACACCACGGTGGATGCCATCGAAAAAGCCCATCCGGTACCGGACGCTTTCGCTGCCGTCAGCCAAGGCATGAAAGCCGCTGCCGCCCAGATGCAAACTGCCGTGGACTCGGTCGTCAAGACGGCTAAAAAGAAGTAATTCAAAGCCAGCCCCCGCGCCGGCAGCAGCCGGTGCGCGGCGTCTTTCAAAAGCCCTGCGTGTCAGGGTTTTTTTGTGGGCTAAAAGTTCTGCTCGTCCATCTTGCCCAGCTTGAGGGCCAGGCCGAGCGTGATGGCGGTGATCAGAATCAGCAGGCTCGAATAAACCGCCGCCACGCCGAAGTCGCCGCCAAAAGCCTGTTGGTAGGCGGCAATCGGCAGGGTGCGGGTGGCGCCGGTGTAGAGCACCAAGGTGGCAGAGAGTTCGTTGAAGATCTCCAGCCAGGCGATCACCACGCCGGCCAGAATGCCGGGGCGCATCAAGGGCACCATGATGCGGCGAAAGCCCTTCATGGGTTTTTCGCCCAGGCTGGCAGAAGCCTCTTCCAGCGAGGCATCAATCTGGTGGACCATGCTCGAAGATGAGCGCACCACATACGGAAGCCGCCGCACAAAGTAGACGATCACCATCACCGCCGCGCTGCCGGTCAGCAGCAAAGGCGGGCCGTTAAAAACGCTGGCGTAACCAATGCCCAGCACGGTGCCCGGCACGACAAAAGGGATCATCACCAAAAAGTCCAGCAGCTTGCTGTCGGCGCTCTGGCGCCGAGTCACCACATAGCCCACCAGCACGCCGGCGAGGGTGGCCAGCACCAGCGCGCAGCCGGCAAACACAAAGCTGTTCCAGATGGCGTTGCCGATCAGGTTAAAACCGTTGTGGTAGTTGACCAGCGTGAATACCGGCTGAAACACCGCGCCTTTGATCTGCATGAACGAGGACACCAGCACCACCAGCAAGGGCAGGTTGGCGAACAGCACGGTGGCAAAACCCAGCGCTGCAATGGCCCTGGTGGCGCCACTTTGCAAAGCCCCGGGCGCCATGGGCTTGCCGCCATCGTTGGCCACCCTGCTGGCTTGCGAGGCGCGCTTGCCCAGTGTCACCACCGTCAGCGCCACCAGCACCAGCACCATGCTGGTGGTGGCGGCCATGCCCGGTTCGCTGCCGATCTCGCTCAGGTACAGGTCATAAGCCAGCGTGGCCAGCACCGGAAAACGCTCGCCTTCGCCCAGCAAGTTGGCCAGCCCGAAGTCGGCAATCGTGCCCAAAAAAACCAGCATGCCGGCCGTGATCAGGGCAGGGCGCAGCAAGGGGAGGGTGACGGAGCAAAAAACGCCCCAGGGCTTTTTGCCCAGGCTGGCAGCGGCTTCTTCGAGTGCGCCGTCCAAGCGGGCCAGGGCGCTGCCCACCACCAGAAAAACCACCGGGTACAAACCCAGCGCACTGGCCAGCATGATGCCGTAGGGCCCGTAAATGGTCGGCATGGCGAGGCCCAGCGACTGACCCCACAAGGTGACCATGCCACCCCGGCCGAACAGCAAAATCCAGGCGTAGGCGCCGATGAAGGGTGGCGACATCATGGACAGCAAAGTCAACACCCGCAGACTCTGGCGGCCGTTAAAGCGGTAGCGCTGAAACACATAAGCCAGTGGCACGCCCAACAGCAGCGCCAGCAAGGTGGCCCCGCTGGCCACCCACAGGCTGTTGCGCAAGGCGCGTAAAAAATAACCCGAGCTAAAGAAAGTCTGGTAATTCTCCAGCCCCCAGGACTTGCTGGCCTGACCCCAGAAGCTTTGGCGCATGAGCTCGGCCAGAGGTAAGGCCACGAAAATCAGGCACACAGTAATGCCCGCCAGCATGACCAAGCGCCACGGGTCACGCAGCCACGCCATGGCGAAGGCGGCCAGCTTCACCTCAGGGCCCAGCCCGTTTGCGCATCAAAAAAACAGGCCAGTCCAGGCTCAAAGCGCAGGGACAGCAACTCGCCCTCATCGGACTGCTGTGCCTGTAGCTCCAGGTCAAACTCCAGGCGCTGGCCACCGGGCAAAACGCAGCGGTAGCGAAAGCGCGTGCCTAAAAATGTTTTGAGCTCCACGCGCACGCCGTCCCAACCGGGCAGTCCGGCTGAGTTGCTGCGCTGCAGGTGTTCGTGCCGCAAGGCCATGCGCAGCGCACGCCCCGCTTGGGCAGCTGTGCCGGCAGACGCCGGCAGGTGCTGCACGCCGTGCACACCGCCACCCTCAAAACAAAGGCCACCAGCCGCATGGTTCGCCAGCCGGCCCTCGACCCAGACGCAGCCGCCCACAAAGTCCATCACAAAAGCATGCGCCGGTTGCTGGTAAATTTCTTGCGGCCCGGCCAATTGCAGCATGCGGCCTTCGTGCATCACGGCAATCCGGTCGGAGACCGCCAGCGCTTCTTCCTGGTCGTGCGTGACATACAGCGTGGTGATGCCCAGCTCGCGTTGCATGAGGCGGATTTCCTGGCGCATTTCCAGCCTCAGCTTGGCGTCCAGGTTAGACAAAGGCTCGTCCATCAGCAGCAAGGTGGGCTCGATCACCATGGCGCGCGCGAGGCCTACGCGCTGCTTTTGTCCCCCCGAGAGCTGCGATGCGTAGCGCTCGC
>CAXNEG010000096.1:0-6456 GCA_964201305.1 Polaromonas sp. | reverse complement strand
GCCATCTTGCCCTTGGTCACGCCTGCACTCTGGCATCACCATTTCGGAAAAATTTCGGCTGCCTGGGCGCTGTCTTTTTTCATTCCTTTTGCAGTGGTTTTCGGCAGCTCTGCGGCCGGCGTCAGTCTGGTGCATGCGCTCTTTGCCGAATACATCCCCTTCATCGTTTTGCTGACGGCTTTGTTCACCGTCGCCGGTGGCATTCATATTCGCGGCAACCTGCATGGCACGCCGGCGCTGAACGCGGGAATCTTGGCCATTGGTGCTGTGCTCGCAAGTTTTATGGGAACGACAGGCGCATCCATGCTGATGCTGCGCCCGCTGATCCGTGCCAACGACAACCGCCAGCACAAGGCGCATGTGATCGTGTTTTTCATTTTCATCGTCTCCAATGCCGGTGGATCACTCACCCCCTTGGGTGACCCGCCCTTGTTTTTGGGTTTTTTGAAGGGTGTCGATTTTTTCTGGACGGCCCAGCATATTTTTCCGGAAACGCTTTTTCTTATTGGAAGCCTGCTGGCTATTTTCTTGCTGATTGACACCTGGTTTTTCCGCCGCGAGGGCGTCATGAAGGTCGATCCAACGCCCGATACCCGGCGCTTTGGTTTTGACGGCTCGGTCAATTTTGTGCTGCTTGGCGTCATGGTGGCCTTGGTTCTGATGAGTGGTTTATGGAAGTCTGATGTTTCTTTCAATGTCATGGGCACAGAAGTAGGACTTCCCGGACTGTTGAGGGACCTCGGGCTGATTGCCGTGACCTTGTGTTCACTGAAGATCACGTCGGCTCAGGTGCATTCTGACAATCAGTTCTCGTGGGGACCGATGGTTGAGGTGGCCAAGCTTTTTGCGGGTATTTTTCTCACCATCATCCCGGTCATTGCCATGCTCAAGGCGGGTTTGAATGGGCCCTTTGCTGCCGTGGTTTCTGCCGTTACCCGGGCCGACGGCCAGCCCGACCCCATGATGTATTTCTGGGCCTCAGGTCTGCTGAGTTCTTTCCTTGACAACGCACCCACTTACCTGGTTTTCTTTAATACCGCCGGCGGTGACCCGGCCGTCCTGATGACCACCCTGGCGCCGACACTGGCGGCCATCTCCGCGGGTGCCGTGTTCATGGGCGCCAACAGTTACATCGGCAATGCGCCCAACCTGATGGTCAAGGCCATTGCCGAAGACCGGGGCATCAAGATGCCCAGTTTCTTTGGCTACATGGCCTGGTCCGGTGCGATCTTGATTCCACTCTTTGTGGTCATGAGCTTGATCTGGTTTCGCTGAGCCTGACTGCCCGTTCTTGTTGCCCTGATTTTATTGTTCTTGACACTGGACCCCCGCATGAGTCTTCCCAAGCTTCTGATGGCACGTGCCGTTTTCCCCGAGGTTCTCGATCGTTTGTCAAAGCACTTTGAAGTTCAAGCCAACCAGGCCGACACGGTCTGGTCCAAGGCCGAGTTGATCGAGCGATTGCAGGGCAAGCAGGCGGCTTTCACCACCGGCGGTGACCGCATTGATGCCGAAGTGCTGGCTGCTTGTCCGGAGCTGAAAATTTGCGCCAACCTGGCGGTGGGTTACAACAACTTTGACATTGGCGCGATGACGGCGGCTGGCGTGCTGGCCACCAACGCGCCAGACGTGTTGACTGAAACCACCGCCGACTTCGGCTTTGCCCTGATGATGGCCGCCGCGCGCCGTATCACCGAGAGCGAACATTTTTTGCGTGCCGGCCAGTGGACCAAATGGAGCTTTGACATGTTTGCCGGCGCCGACATTCATGGCGCCACGCTGGGTATCCTGGGCATGGGTCGCATCGGCCAGGGCATTGCCAAGCGCGGCGCCCACGGTTTTGGCATGAAGGTCATTTACCACAACCGCTCGCGCCTCGATGTCGCCTTGGAGGCCGACTGCAAAGCGCGCTACGTCAGCAAAGAAGAGCTCCTCAAGTCGGCAGACCATCTGGTGCTGGTGCTGCCTTATTCGGCTGCTTCCCACCACACCATCGGCGCGGCCGAGCTGGCGCTGATGAGGCCCACCGCCACACTGGTCAACATAGCGCGCGGCGGCATTGTGGACGATGCTGCGCTGGCCGCGGCGCTGAAAAACCGGACCATCGCTGCTGCCGGGCTGGACGTGTTTGAAGGCGAGCCGATGCTGCACCCCGGCCTCCTGGACGTGCCTAACGTGGTGCTGACGCCGCACATCGCCAGCGCCAGCATGCCGACCCGGCTGGCCATGGCCCATCTGGCGGCCGACAACCTGATCGCCTTTGTCAGTGGCAAGCCGCCGCCCACGCCGCTCAACCCCGCAGTGCTGGCCCTGTCTTAACGACCCGGAATTTCATGTCGGACTTTTTTCTTTGGTCTTTGATGGGGTTGGCGCTGGCCAGCGTGGTGTTGCTGCTGACCTTGCTGATGTCCGCCCGCTGGCGCGCCGGCAGCGACCCTCAGCTTCAAGCCGAGTTGGCGCGTCTGGTTGTGGCCAACGAGCGGCTAGAGCGCGAACTGCGCAACGAAGTACAAACCAGTGCCCGCGACACCCGCACTGAGCTCACACAAGGCTTGTCAATTTTTCAGCAGGCCTTGCTGGCGCAGTCGGGCGATGTGGCGCGTACCCAGAACACGCAAATTGACGCCTTCGGCCAGCAGCTGGCGCTGCTGCAAAAAAACCTGTCTGACACCTTGACCCTGCAACTGTCGGGCCTGAGTGAATCCAACGCCCGCCGCATGGCCGAAGTGCGGCAAACACTCGAGGCGCAGCTGGCGCAGCTGCAAGCCAGCAACGCCGCTAAGCTCGACGAAATGCGTGCCACCGTCGATGAAAAACTCCAGGCCACGCTGGAGACACGGCTGGGTGAAAGCTTCAAGCAAGTGGCGGACCGGCTCGAGCAGGTGCACAAAGGCCTGGGTGAAATGCAGACGCTGGCGCAGGGCGTGGGTGACCTCAAGCACTTGCTGACCAACGTCAAGACGCGCGGTATTTTTGGCGAGGCGCAACTCGCCGCCTTGCTTGAGCAGGTTTTCACGGTGGACCAGTATGCCGCGCAAATTGCCACCCGCCCGGGCGGCAAGAGCGTGGTTGATTTCGCCATCAAGCTGCCGGGCCGCAGTGACTCCGGCGAGCCGCTGTGGCTGCCGATTGACGCCAAGTTTCCAAACGAAGACTACGAGCGCCTGCTCGACGCCCAGCAGCGCGCCGATGCACCCGCCGCTGAAGTGGCGGGCAAAGCGCTCGAGCTGCGCATCCGGCTGGAAGCCAAATCCATCGGCGACAAATACATCGAGCCGCCTTACACCACCGACTTTGCCATATTGTTTTTGCCGACCGAGGGCCTGTACGCCGAAGTGTTGCGCCGCCCGGGCTTGATGGAGTCTTTGCAGCGCGACCACCGCGTGGTGCTGGCCGGGCCCACCACTTTGTTGGCCATGCTCAATTCGCTGCAAATGGGTTTCAGGACACTGGCGCTGGAAAAGCGCAGCAGCGAAGTTTGGCAAGTGTTGGGCGCCGTCAAAACCGAGTTTGGCAAGTTCGGCGAGGTGCTGGCCAAGGTCAAGTCGCAGACCGAGACGGTGCTCAACACCCTGAACAGCGCCGAGCAGCGCAGCCGTGTCTTGGGCAAGGCCCTGCGCCAGGTCGAAGCCCTGCCTGAGATGGAGTCTGCCCGCCTGATCCCCCTTACACCACTGGACTCTGAACTTGATTGAGCCCGCCACCCAGGAGCTTCGCCGCGCGATGCACACATGAGCCCTGAACTCGCGCGCATCATCCTGGTGCAAATTTGTCTGCATGCCTGCATGGCCGGTACCCGTATGGCCGCGCCTTTGCTGGCCTTGCGCGAAGGTTACAGTCCGGCGGCCGTGGGTGTTTTGCTGGCGTTATTTGCAATCACCCAGATTTTTTTGGCTTTGCCTTCGGGCCGTTACGCTGACCGCCACGGGCTCAAGCGGCCGGTGGGTTTTGGCGTCATTGCGGCGGTGATTGGCGCCGGTGCGGCGGTGGCTTTCCCGGTGTTTCCGGTGCTGTGCCTGGCTGCCTTGCTGACCGGCGGGGCCACCGGCAGCTCGGTGATTGCCTTGCAGCGCCATGTCGGACGGGCTGCCAACGGTCCGCTGGAGCTGCGCAAGGTGTTTGGCTGGTTGTCGATAGGCCCGGCCCTGGCCAATTTCATCGGCCCTTTTTCTGCCGGTCTTTTGATCGACCACTTCGGCCCCACCCCGGGCAGTCTGCCGGGTTACCGCGCCGCCTTTTTGGTGCTGGCCTTGTTGCCACTGCTGGGTTGGTGGCTGCTCAGGGGCGTGCAGGAATTGCCCCCAATCATTGCTGCGCCCGGCAGCCTGGTGCCTAAGGCCTGGGACTTGATGTCGAGCCCGGATTTTCGTCGACTCATGCTGGTCAACTGGCTCTTGTCTTCCTGCTGGGATGTGCACACCTTTGTGGTGCCGGTACTGGGTTTTGAGCGGGGCATACCCGCGTCTGTGATCGGAACAATCCTGGGCGCCTTCGCGATCGCAGCGGCATCTGTGCGCGTGATGCTGCCCCTGATCGCCAACCGCACTCGTGAATGGGCTTTGCTGTGCACCGCCATGCTGATCACGGCGCTCTTGTTCGGCCTGTATCCTTTGATGTCCAATGCCTGGGGCATGGGAATCTGCTCAGTCTTGCTTGGCCTGGCACTGGGCCTCGTGCAACCCATGGTCATGAGTTTGCTGCACCAGTTGACGCCCGATGAGCGCCATGGTGAAGCTTTGGGTTTGCGCATGATGGCCATCAACGCATCCAGTGTGGTTATGCCAGTGCTTTTTGGAACAGCCGGCGCTGTCATCGGCATTGCTGGCGTATTTTGGTTTGCCGGTGCAGCAGTGGGCATAGGTGTGCCCACCGCCTGGCGACTGCGTAAGTGCTTACCCCTGGTCAGCCACTCCAAATAAGGCGCCCCCCTGGATCAGGGCGAGAGCGCGTAGAACTTGCAGATGGCGTCCCAGGCCTGCTGCGGCTCGTCCACATAAGTGAGCAAGTCCAGGTCTTCCGGTGAAATCGTACCTTCTTCGATCAGCACATCGAAGTTGATCAAGCGCTTCCAGTAACTGGTGCCAAACAGCACGATGGGCACCGGCTTGGCTTTGCGCGTTTGCACCAACGTGATGACTTCAAACAACTCGTCGAGCGTGCCGAAGCCGCCCGGGAAAGCCACCAGCGCCTTGGCGCGCATCATGAAATGCATCTTGCGCAGCGCAAAGTAATGGAACTTGAAGTTCAGCGAAGGCGACACATAGGGGTTAGAGCTTTGCTCGTGCGGCAAGGCAATGTTCAAGCCGACATTGGGCATACCTAACTCGTGCGCCCCCCGGTTAGCCGCTTCCATGATGCCGGGGCCGCCGCCGGTACAAATGTGCAACTGCTCTTTGGCTGGGCGGGCCTGGCTGTAAGCAGCCACCAGCCGGCTGAACAGCCTGGCCTGGTTGTAGTAGCCGGCATTGCGCACCTGCCGCTGGGCTGCAGCCAAGGCTGCGGCGTCACTGTCTGCCTTGGCAGCAGCCAGCGCTTTTTCAGCCTGCTCGGGTGGCGCAAAGCGGGCGCTGCCAAACACCACGATGGTGTTTTCAATCCCCTGGGCATGCTGGTCTAGCTCCGGCTTAAGCATTTCCAGTTGCATGCGCAGGCCGCGGGTTTCGCGGCGCAGCAAAAACTCGGGGTCGGCAAAGGCCAGCCGGTAGGCGTCCGGGTGCAGGGTGTAGCCCTGGTTGGAGTGGGACTCGAGTTCCGCCCAGGCGTCAGCCAGGCGACTTTCGGAAAGGTCTTGTGTAGATTGCATAAAGCCATTGTGAACGAGCCCGGGCTGCTACACCATGAAAAAAGGCCCGCTGAGTTCTCAGAGGGCCTTTTTGCAAAATCGTCTCAAGCCAAGGGCTCGAGCGGCTTGCGTTTGCGGGATTAGACGCGCTTGCGGTATTCGCCGGTCCGGGTGTCGATCTCGACCACGTCACCTTGCGCTACAAAAATCGGCACACCGATTTCAAAGCCGGTAGCGATCTTGGCGGGCTTGAGCACCTTGCCGGATGTGTCGCCTTTGACGGCTGGCTCGGTCCAGGTGATTTCACGTTCAACGTTGGTCGGCAGCTCGACAGAAATCGCCTTGCCTTCGTAAAACACCACTTCCAACTCCATGCCGTCTTGCAGGTAGTTGAGCGAGTCGCCCATGTTCTCGGCTTCGACTTCGTACTGGTTGTAGTCCGCGTCCATACAGATGTACATTGGATCGGCAAAGTAAGAGTAAGTGCAGTCTTTTTTGTCCAGAATGACCTGGTCAATTTTGTCATCGGCCTTGAAGACGTTTTCTGTGCCGAAGCTGCCAATCAGGCTTTTGAGCTTCATGCGCACGGTGGCAGAGTTACGGCCGCCGCGGCTGTATTCGGTTTTCAGCACGACCATCGGGTCCTTGCCGTGCATGATGACGTTTCCGGCGCG
>CAXNEG010000095.1:0-6529 GCA_964201305.1 Polaromonas sp. | reverse complement strand
CGTTTGGCCAGAAAGGCGTCCATGCCTTCTTTCTGGTCGCTGGTGGCGAACATCGATTGGAACAGGCGGCGCTCGAACATCAGGCCGTCGGACAGGCCGCTTTCAAAGGCCCGGTTGACCGCCTCTTTGGTGGCCATGACGCTGAGCTGCCCGTAATCACAGATCATCAGCGCCGCACCCAGGGCTTCGTCCATGAGCTTGTCGGCGGCCACCACGCGGCTGACCAGGCCGGCGCGCTCGGCCTCTTGTGCGTCCATCATGCGGCCGGTCAGTGCCATGTCCATGGCTTTGGCCTTGCCCACGGCGCGCGGCAGGCGCTGGGTGCCGCCGGCACCTGCAATGATGCCCAGCTTGATCTCGGGCTGGCCGAAGCGGGCGTTGTCGGCCGCAATGATGAAGTCGCACATCATGGCCAGCTCGCAGCCGCCGCCCAGCGCACAACCGCTGACGGCCGCTATCACCGGTTTGCGCACGCTGCGAATCTGCTCCCAGTTGCGGGTGATGAAGTCCTGGCCGTAGGCGTCAGCAAAATCAAATTTGGCCATCACGCGGATGTCCGCGCCGGCGGCAAAGGCTTTTTCGTTGCCGGTCAGGATGATGCAGCCGATGCGGGCGTCGGCGTCAAAAGCCTTGAGTGCCGCGCCCAGCTCGTCCATGAGCTGGTCATTCAGCGCGTTGAGCTGCTTGGGCCGGTTGAGTGCGATGATGCCGGCCTGCCGGGTGTCGGGGCCGTGGGTGCTGGTGAGAATGGTTTCGTAGTTCATGCATTTCCTTCAGTTCTTAACTTATTGATGTTTGTGTCTAAGCTGCTCAAGTTGCCGTGGGCTGGAGCCAGTTGTTCACTCGGCTGGTGTCTTGCACGCTCAGGCGCCAGGTGGTGACTTGCGGCGGCAGGCTCAGGTGCAAGCGCATCAGCCGTTTGTCGCGCGCAACAAGGGCTTGGAATGAACTGGCCTGGCCGGTGTAAAGCAGCAGGTCATCAAGGCGGTTCAGGCGCCAGCCGGCGCTGGGCGCGGCCTTGACTTTGGCGCCGGTTGGCTGCTTCAGTTCTATGCCCAGCCACTCGTCGCCAGCCACAAAACCTGCGCGCTCGGCGGCACCACCCCGCAACACGGCTTTGACCGTGATACCGGCGCTCTCGCTGACCCGCAGTCCCAAGCGCTGGGCAAGTTGGGCCGGGTCTTCCAGCACGCTCACACCGTGTTGTTCGAGCAAGGGCTGCAAAGGCAGCTCGGCCTTGCCGTGCACCCAGGCAGCAAGTTCGGCGTCAAAGCTGCGCCCGCTGACGGCCAGCAGCGCGGCGCTCAGGTCGCTTTCTTGCATGGGGCCACCCTTGCAGTGCTTCCACACATGGCGCATGACCGCGTCGAGCGTGACATTCGCAGCGGCCGGCTTGCCGTTGACCGGGGCACGCAGGCTCAGGTCAAAGCACAGCGCTACCAGCGCGCCCTTGGTGTAGTAGCTCACGGTGGCGTTGGGTGTGTTCTCGTCCTGGCGGTAGTACTTGACCCAGGCATCAAAGCTGGCCTGCGCCACCGACTGCACCTGCCGCCCCGGCGTCTGCATCACCTGGTTGATGGTTTTGTTGAGCAGCTTGAGGTAGCCCGCGTTGTCCAGCAGACCGCAGCGGCGCAGCAGCAGGTCGTCGTAATAGCTGGTGAAGCCTTCAAAAAACCAGAGCAGTTTGGTGTAGTTCTCGCGGGTGTAGTCGTAGCGGGCCAGCTCGGCCGGACGCAGGCGCTTCACGTTCCAAGTGTGAAAGTACTCGTGGCTGATGAGTCCACGCAGCGTGGTGTAACCGTCGGATACTTTTTTATCTCCCAACCTTGGCAAGTCTCGCCGGTTACAGATCAGTGCGGTCGAGTTGCCATGCTCCAGCCCGCCATAGCCGTCATCAACGGCATTGAGCATGAACAGGTAATTTTTGTAGGGTGGTTTTTGAGTGCCGTGCCAAAAGCGAATTTGCGTCTCGCAGATTTTTTGGGCGTCTGCCAGCAGCTTGTCGCCGTCAAAACTGGGCGCAGCGCCGGCCACCACAAAGCGGTGCGGCACGCCGCAGGCCTTGAAGCTGCCGCTCCAGAAAGCGCCCATTTCCACAGGGGCGTCCACCAGCGCGTCATAAGTTTCTGCATGGTAAGTGCCGAAGCCTGACTTGTTCACCTTGTGCGGCGTGAGCCCTGTGGCCAGCGACCAGCCGGGCAACGCCTTGGGGGCGCTGATTTCCAGCGCGTGAAGCTTATTTGCCTGATCTTCAACGCGCAGGCAGACGCTGGTGCCGTTGAAAAAACCGCGCATGTCATTGAGCATGGCAGTGCGTACCGAAGCGTCGTTGGCATAGACCTCGTAGATCAGCACCAGCGGGCGGGCTGGGGCGCAGCGAATCTGCCAGCTGCATTTGTCGAGTTGCACAAGCTGGCCCGCAGCCAGTGCGCGCTTGCCTTGCAGGGCTCTGAGGTTTTGCAGATGGCCGGAAAATTCACGCACCAGGTAGCTGCCCGGAATCCAAACCGGCAGCGACACCGTTTGCAGTGCTGATGGTGCGGCCACGGACATCGTCACCTGGAAAAGGTGCGCTTGCAGGTCGGCGATTTCAACGCGGTAGTGAACGGGCGGGGTGGCGGTTGCGGCAGAAGGCGGCATGGCTGTCAATCCTTAGGGAGAGCCAAGAATACATCAGGGTTTTGCGCGGCCGATAACCCGGGACAGTCTGCCCGGGCGGCACCGTCGGCTTAGCCGGCGCGGTTCAGTGGGCAGTGGGGCCTATCGTGTCGGGCACCAACCCCCTGGCCAGGGCTGCCTTGAGGGCCTGCACCTGATCCCAGGCCAGCAGACCGCCCAAAATGCTGTCTTTGACCCATTCGAGCTGCTGCCATTTTTGCGCGACGTCCAGGTCTTTGAAAACGCCCGACACGGTCAAGTAAGTCAGGCCGTGGATGCTCGCAAAGGCGCTCATCTCGGCTTGTTCGCGGGCGCTGGGTGTGATCACTCGTGCGTCGCGCAAACCATCTAGCGCCTGGCCCAGCAGGTTGTAGGGGTTGTTGGGGATATCGGGTGTTTGCAGCATCCAGCCTGCCGAGCCCGTGCCGAAGGGGCCAAACATCAGCTGAAATAGCGCGGGGTGGTCCAGACCAAACTGGAAGTAGGCGTCGGCGCCGGCAGAAAAGAACGCCAGGCTGAACAAAGCAGGGTTGTCGCCAATTTCCGGCTCCACCAGGGCCGTGCGCTGCAGCCACAGGGCACCCATCGCTTCAAAACCGTCGTGTGCCAAGGCGCTGAGCAACTGTGACTTGTCGGCAAAGTGCCGGTACACGGCGCTGGGTGCGACCCCTAAAGCGGTGGCAGCCTGACGCATGGAAAAACCCTCCACACCGTGTTCGGCGATCAGCTCCAGCGCCAGCTTTTTCAGCGCCTCCGGCAAATCCCCGTGGTGGTAGTGACCACGCGGGGCATGGGGGGGGAATGCATCGGCCATAAGTAATGGTAAGGCAAGGCACTGGGGCGGCGCCAATGTCAAAGAACCGCCGGAGGTAGCGCCGGTCACTTTTTTTGTCATAAAAATTTCAAAAAATAAATGTTTACGATGTTCACATTCTACTTTAAAGTTAACACCATTCACATCACGTGGATGCTACCAAAAAAGGTTGATTCCAATGAAACGCTCTGTTTATTCCCCACTCATCGTCGGCGCCGCCATGTTTGCGCTGGCAGGCTCCGCACTCGCCCAAACCAGCCCCTTGGGCCTGTGGCGCACGATTGACGACAGCACCGGCAAGCCACGCGGCGAGGTGCGCATTTCCGAGACCGCCAAGGGCCTGAGCGGGCGCCTGGTGCGCAGCCTGGCCGCCGAACCATCCAAAGAACCCACCACCTGCAAAGTCTGCACCGACGACCGCAAAGACCAGCCCATGGAAGGCTTGGAGATGGTGCGCGGCGGCAAGTTGGCCGCTGACGGCCAGTGGTACGAGGGCGGCGAGATTCTCGACCCGGACAACGGCAAGACCTACACGCTGAAGATGCGGGTGACCGAGGGCGGTGCCAAACTCACCATCCGCGGCTATATTGGCCCCTTCTACCGCACCCAAACCTGGGAGCGCGCGCAATGAGCGGCCCCACCAAACCCGCCGGGTTTGCGCTGATCACCGGTGCCAGCAACGGCATTGGTCTGGAGCTGGCCCACCTGATGGCCCAGCGCGGCCATGACCTGCTGCTGGTGGCGCGCAGCGCAGACCGCCTGGCCACGCTGGCCGGTGGTTTGCAGCAGGAGCACGGCGTCACCGTGCGCCACCTGGCGCTGGACTTGGCCGTGCCAGGTGCTGCAAGCACGCTGCATAGCTATTGCCAGGCCGAGGGTCTGCCGGTCAGCATCCTGGTCAACAACGCAGGCTACGGCGACTACAAGCCGGTTGCCAACGCAGACGCGAAAGTACTGGCCGACATGCTGCAACTTAACGTGGTGGCGCTCACAGAGCTGAGTTGCCTGTTTGCGGCGGACTTCAAGCGCCAGGGCTATGGCCGCATTGGCAACATTGGCTCCACCTCGGCCTTTCAGCCCTGCCCTGGCTTTGCGAGCTATGGCGCGAGCAAGGGCTACGTCATGCTGTTTACAGAGGCATTGCACGCCGAGCTGCGGGGCAGCGGTGTGAGCGCCACGGTCATCAACCCCGGCTTCACCGACACAGGCTTCAACGCACGGGCCGACATGGTCGGTCATTCGATGACTAAGGGCGCTGCCGAGGCAAAAGACGTGGCCCAAACCGTGTACGCGGCCATGATGGCCGGCGAGATGAACCGGGTTGTGGGGTTTGTGAACAAGCTGTGGGCGCAGTCAACGCTGTTTGCGGCGTCGCGCCACCTGCTGGTGTGGGTGGCGCAGTGGCGCTTGCGTGACCGCAGCAAACCCAAACCCAGCAGCGCGGCTTGGTAAAGCTTGCCCGCTGACACCTGACCCGTAGCCCGCCACCGCAACCCATCGAGGCGTTCCCCGTGATCCACTCCGAAAAAATGACGGCCACAATTAACGTCGATTTCGTGCTGTTTCTGATCGGCATGCGCTTTAACCAGCCTTGGAAGGTGCACCAATGGCTGCCGGTGGTGCGGTCAATGGGCCGCATGCTGCGGGAGCTGGAAACCCAACCCGACTTGGGCTTGCTGCACCAAGATGTGTGGTTCTCGCGCACCATCATGCAGGTGCTGTATTGGCGCTCTCTGGACCACCTGCTGGCTTATTCCAAAAACAGGGATGCGGTGCAGCTGCCCGCCTGGCAGGCCTGCTACCAAAAGCTCAATGCCTGCGGCTCGGTGGGCATCTGGCACGAAACCTACGCCATTGGCCCCGGCACGTACGAAAACGTCTACGTCAACATGCCCGCCTTCGGCATGGGCCAGGCCGGTAATTTGGAGCCCGCCACGGACCGCCGCGCAAGCGCTGCGGGGCGGCTCGGGCGCTAGGCCCCCGAGACCTTAGCATTGGCATTTTCTACTGAACCCACAACGCGCCATGAACAAACCCATGCACCTTGTCCGCCTCCTCACAACGCTGGGAGCCAGCTGTCTTAGCCTGGTGGCCTATGCCAATCCGTACTACGACGCCACCCTGCCCCACCACACGGAGCGCGGCTTTCGCAACACGGCGCCAGACACCGCGCCCAAAAAACTCGGCGAGCTGCTGCGCTGGCGCTGGGACGCTGCGCGCAACGACCTACCGCCGCCCGCCCAAAGCCCCACACCCACCACCGCGCCCGATTTGCCACGCATCCGCGCCTACGAGCGCAGCGCCCCGAACAGCAGCGCCGCACGGTCCGCCTCGCCGCCCGCCGTCACCTGGATTGGCCACGCCAGCACTTTGGTGCAGGCCGGAGGCCTGAACGTGCTGACCGACCCCATCTTCAGCGAGCGCGCTTTTCCAGTGCAAATTGCCGGCCCCCAGCGCGCACAGCCGCCCGGCGTGGCAATGGACGACTTGCCGCCGATTGACGTGGTCGTCATCTCGCACAACCACTACGACCACCTAGACCGCGCCAGCGTGGTGGGCCTGAACGCCCGTGCCCAGCAGGATGGCAGCAACACCTTGTTTTTGGTGCCGCTGGGGCAAAAACCCTGGTTTGAGAGCCTGGGCATTACCCATGTGGTGGAGCTGGATTGGTGGCAAAAACACACGGTGCGTGGCGTGGAGTTTTACCTGACACCCGTGCAGCACTGGTCGGCGCGCGGCGTGTTTGACCAAAGCCACACCTTGTGGGGCGGCTGGTCGGTGTTTGCAGCCGATTTGCACTGGTACTTTGGCGGGGACGCCGGTTACAGCGCAGACTTTACAGAGACGCGCCGCCGCTTTGCCGAGCGCCAAACGCCACAACTGGGCGGCGGTTTTGACCTGGCGTTGATCCCGGTCGGGGCCTACGAGCCGCGCTGGTTCATGCAGACGCACCACATGAACCCTTCGGAAGCAGTGCAAGCGCACCAAGACTTGCAGGCCAAGCGCAGCGTGGCGGTGCACTGGGGCACTTTTGCCCTGACCGACGAGGCGCTGGAC
>CAXNEG010000094.1:0-6615 GCA_964201305.1 Polaromonas sp. | reverse complement strand
TGGCGGCCATGATTGACCTGAGTCGCGGCATCAGCCGGGCTGCCGCTATCTACGCTGCGGGCCGGCAGCCGGTGCCGCAGATGGGCCGCGAACTGCGGGGCGCCACCCTGGGCGTGATCGGCTACGGCCAGATCAGCCGCTGCCTGTGCCCGCTGGCGACGGCTTTCGGTCTGCGGGTGCTGGTGAATGACCCGTTCTTACCGGCCCATGAGACCGCTGTGCGCAGCACAGACTTGGCCGATTTGCTGGCGCAGTCAGACTATGTGGTGTGTCTGGCCCCGGCCAATGCCGAAACTGAAAACCTGATGAACGCTGCCGCCTTTGCCTGCATGAAGCTAGGCGCTTTTTTCGTCAATGCATCGCGTGGCAACTTGGTGGACGATGCGGCCTTGCTCGACGCGCTCAACAGCGGCCACCTGGCGGGTGCTGCGCTGGATGTCGGCCGTGCACCGGACCAGATGCCCAGCCATGAGTTGGCCAGTCATCCGCGGGTGCTGGCCTCGCCCCACATCGGCGGCCTGACACTGCCGGCCATTGAACACCAATCCCTGGAAACCGTGGCCCAGACCGACAGCATTTTGTGCGGGCAAGTGCCTGTAGGCGCCGTGAACGCTGATGCAGCGCATCGGCTGGCCAATCTGAAAACCGCCGCGAAGGTCTGAAGCATGCAGCAACACGCTAGTACGAGCGCCATGTCCGCAAGTCCAACGCGATTACCTGCTGGCGCTTGTGACTGCCACATTCATATTTATGAGCCTGGCTACGCGCTGGCGCCAACGGCCACCTTTGTGCCGCCGCCCGGGCCGGTCAAGGCCTACCAGCAGGTTCAACAGGCGCTTGACTTGTCCCGCGTGATCGTGGTGCAGCCAACGGGCTACGGTTTTGACAATGCCTGCACTGTGGCTGCCTTGAAAACACTGGGCGATCAGGCGCGCGGTATTGCTGTGGTCAAGCCAGACATCAGCGAGCCAGACTTGGAAAAATTGCACCAGGCGGGTATTCGCGGCGTGCGCTTCATGATGTTGCCTGGCGGTGCGCTGGGCTGGGACCATCTCGAGCCATTGGCTGCGCGCATCCAGCCCTTGGGCTGGCACATCAATTTTCAGATGGATGGCTGCGACTTCCCGCTGCACGCAGCGCGTTTGCGGGCGCTGCCCACCCCCTTGGTGATAGACCATATAGGAAAATTTCTCAATCCGGTCACGACGGCGCATGCGGCTTACCGCGCCATGTGCACATTGCTCGAAAGTGGTCGCGTCTGGATCAAGCTTTCTGCGCCTTATGAAAGCTCGCAAGCCGGCCCGCCCGCTTACGGCGATGTGGCTGCGCTGGCGTCGGCGCTGGCACGGGATTTTCCCGAGCGCTGCCTCTGGGCCAGCAACTGGCCGCACCCCAACCGCGTGCCCAGACCGGACGATCAGGCCATGCTGGACTTGCTGCCCGGCTGGGTACCCGACGCCGCCCTGCGCAAGCGAATTTTGGTAGACAACCCGAAGTCCCTGTACGGCTTTGAAGACTGAGCCGTCAAGTTTTTGTTTTTTACTTTTTGAGGTGATCTATGACCCAGGCCGTTCCTTACCAATCATTTCCCAACAGCTTCAAACGGGACCTGCTGGCCGGTAAAAAGCTCATCGGCATCTGGTCTTCACTGGCCAATGAAATCAGCACCGAGGTGCTGGGTGTGGCCGGCTTTGACTGGGTGCTGCTCGACGGTGAACACTCGCCCAACAATGTGCGCACCTTCATCACGCAGATGATGGCGCTCAAAGACAGCCCGACCGCTCCGGTCGTGCGCCCAGCATGCAACAGTGCGGTCGAACTCAAGCAGCTGCTTGACGCGGGGTTTTATAACTTCCTGATTCCATTTGTCGAGAGTGCTGAAGAAGCGCGCAGCGCCGTGTCGGCCACGCGCTACCCGCCGCAAGGTGTGCGTGGTGTGTCGGTGTCGCAGCGCAGCAACCGTTACGGCACCGTGCCGGATTATTTCAAAAACGTCAATGACAACATCTGCGTGATGGTGCAGATTGAAAGCATGGCCGGTGTGTCTGCGGTCAAGCAGATCGCTGCCGTGGAGGGTGTGGACAGCATCTTTGTCGGCCCGTCTGACCTGGCCGCAGCGCTCGGTCATCTGGGCAACCCCGGGCACCCCGAGGTGCAGGAAGTGATTGCCCAGATCTTTGCAGACGCCAAGGCAGCTGGCAAACCCTCTGGCATTTTGGCGCCGCTTGAAGCGCATGCCCGCAAGTACCTGGAAATGGGCTGCACCTTCGTGGGCGTGGGCAGTGATCTGGGTGTCTTTCGCGCAGCCACCCAGGCCTTGTGCGACCGTTACCGCGACTGAGTGCGCGCCAAAGGCCGCCGTTTTTTTGAACTGATGACAGGAATTTGAAATGAGCCAATTAGGATTTATCGGCCTGGGCATCATGGGCACACCCATGGCGGCGCATTTGATCAAGGCCGGCCACACGCTGTTTGTGCACACCCGCAGCAAAGTGCCGGCAGATTTGCTGAGCGCCGGCGCCACGGCTTGCGCCAGCGCCGCCGAGGTCGCGCAGCATGCCGACATTGTTTTCATGATGCTGCCAGACACCCCCGACGTAGAGAAAGTTTTGTTTAGCGACAAGGGCGTGTGCGCAGGTTTGTCCAAAGGCAAGACGGTGGTCGACATGAGCTCCATCTCACCGATGGACACCAAGGTGTTTGCACAAAAGATCAATGCACTGGGCGCAGACTACCTGGACGCACCGGTCTCCGGCGGCGAGGTGGGCGCCAAGGCCGCAAGCCTGACCATCATGGTCGGCGGGCCGGAGGCGGTGTTCGAGCGTGTCAAACCGCTGTTTGAACTCATGGGCAAAAACATCACGCTGGTCGGCGGTAACGGTGACGGCCAAACCTGCAAGGTGGCCAACCAGATCATCGTGGCGCTGAACATTGCCGCCGTGGGTGAAGCTTTGCTGTTTGCCAGCAAAGCCGGCGCCGACCCGGCCAAGGTGAGGCAAGCCCTGATGGGCGGCTTTGCTTCTTCACGCATCCTGGAAGTGCATGGCGAGCGCATGATCAAGCGCACCTTCAACCCGGGCTTTCGCATTGGCCTGCATCAAAAAGATTTGAGCTTGGCTCTCAGCGGTGCCCGCGCCCTGGGCGTGGCTTTGCCGCAAACGGCAGGTGCTGCGCAGCTGATGCAGGTGTGCAGTGCCAACGGCATGCAGGACCTGGACCATTCGGCACTGGTGCGTGCGCTGGAGTTGATGGCCGCGCACGAGGTTGCCAAGGCCTGAGTGCGCAGGGGCATTAAAAAAAGTGCCTGCAACCCGGGCGGGCTGCAAGCGCTTTGGCCAGGGCCAAGCCGCAGGCCTTACTGCATGTCGATGAAACTGCGCAGCTTGTCGCTGCGGCTGGGGTGTTTCAACTTGCGCAGCGCTTTGGCTTCGATCTGACGAATACGCTCGCGCGTCACGTCAAACTGCTTGCCGACTTCTTCCAGCGTGTGGTCGGTCGACATTTCGATACCGAAACGCATGCGCAGCACTTTGGCTTCGCGTGGTGTCAGGCTGTCCAGAATGTCTTTGACCACGTCGCGCAGACCGGCCTGCATCGCCGCTTCCAGAGGTGCAGTGTTGGCGCTGTCTTCAATGAAGTCACCCAGGTGCGAATCATCATCGTCACCGATCGGCGTTTCCATGGAGATTGGCTCTTTGGCGATCTTCATGATCTTGCGGATCTTGTCTTCCGGAATCTCCATCTTGGCGGCCAGGATACTGGCGTCCGGCTCAAAGCCGAACTCCTGCAAGTGCTGGCGCGACAGGCGGTTCATCTTGTTGATGGTCTCGATCATGTGCACCGGAATCCGGATGGTGCGGGCCTGGTCTGCGATCGAGCGGGTGATCGCCTGGCGGATCCACCAGGTGGCATACGTCGAGAACTTGTAGCCCCGGCGGTACTCGAATTTGTCGACTGCTTTCATCAAACCGATATTGCCTTCTTGTATCAAGTCCAGGAACTGCAGACCGCGGTTGGTGTACTTTTTGGCGATAGAGATCACCAGGCGCAAGTTGGCCTCGATCATCTCTTTCTTGGCGTCGCGAGAGTTGGTCTCGCCTTCGTTCATGCGCTTGTTGATGTCTTTGAGGTGACCCAAAGGCACCACCACACGCGACTGCAACTCGGCGAGCTTGGTTTGCAATTCCTGGATAGGTGGCACATTACGGGCCATCACCACAGACCAGGGCTTGTTCGACGCTACCTGTTTTTCGACCCACTTCAGGTTGAGCAGGTTGGGCGGGAAATCCTTGACAAAGGTTTCCTGCGGCATGCCGCATTTGTCCACGATGATGCGGCGCAGTTCGCGCTCTTTCTTGCGCACGTCCAGCACCTGACCGCGCAACAGGTCGCACAGCTTTTCAATGGTCTTAGCGGTAAAGCGCACAGTCATCAGTTCGTCGCTGAGCATTTTTTGCGACTTCAGGTAGGTCGGTGAGCCGTAACCCTCTTTGTCATAGGTCTTGTGGACTTTTTCAAAGTACAGCCCGATCTTGTCAAAGCGGCTGAGGGCTTCTTTCTTGAGTTCTTCGAGCTTTTTGGTCAGCGCCTTGGAGCCGCCTTTACCGTCATCATCGTCCTCTTCGTCAAACTCGTCGAAGTCCTCTTCGGCCACATAGTCGTCCGCCTCATTGGGGTTGGAAAAACCGTCTACCACGGTGGAGATGACGATCTTGCCTTCTCGGATTTCAGCGGCCAGACGCAGGATTTCGGCAATCGTGGCCGGGCTTTCAGAGATGGCTTCCATCATGCGCATGAGGCCACCCTCGATACGCTTGGCGATCTCGATCTCACCTTCGCGTGTCAAGAGCTCCACCGTGCCCATTTCACGCATGTACATGCGTACCGGGTCGGTGGTGCGACCGAATTCGCTGTCCACGGTGGACAGTGCAGCTTCGGCTTGCTCTTCGGCTTCTTCTTCGGTGGCGACGGTAGCGCCTGTGTTGTTGATCAGCAGCGTCTCTGCGTCGGGTGCTTGCTCGTAGACGGCGATGTCCATGTCATTGAGCATGTTGACCACGACTTCCATCGTCTCGGCATCCACCAGCTTGTCGGGCAGGTGGTCAGATATTTCGCCGTGCGTCAGATAGCCACGCGTCTTGCCCAGCTTGATCAAGGTTTTTAAACGCAAGCGGCGCTTGGCCATATCTTCTTCTGAAAGCACGGTCTCTTCGAGGCCGAACTCTTTCATCAAGGCGCGTTCTTTGGCCTTGCTGATCTTCATGCGCAGGGGTTTGACCTTTTCTGCCGACTCGGGCACCGGTTCACCCGCCAGGTCTGCCTCGATGTCCGACATATCCTCATCGCCCAAGGCTTTGGAGCCGGCCTTGGGTTTGCGACCGCGTTTGGCACCTGCCACAGCCGGTGCACTGTCGCTAGCCGTGTTCTTGGCCGGGCGTCCGGGTTTTTTCTTGGCTTGCTCTTCGGCCAAGGCCTTGGCAAAAGCAGCTTTGCTGTCAGCAGGCTTGGCCGTAGCGGCCTTGCTTGCAGGTTTAGCGACAGGTTTGGCAGGCAGCTTTGCGGCAGTCTGGGCGGCGGCTTTGACGGCTGGTTTAGCGGGTGCTTTAGTAGTCGGTTTTGCCGCAGCTTTGGCCAGTGGTTTGGCTGCCGTTTTGACTGAAGGTTTGGCAACCGGTTTTGCGGCAGTTTTTGCGGCGGGTTTAGCTGCGGGTTTGGTCGCAACTTTGGTGGCGGAGGCAGGGGTCTTGGACGGCACGGACACTACTTTCTTCGGGGACTTGACAGGTTTGACGGGCGCTTTTCCCGGTGCCGGAGATCGCCCGGACGCTTTCACAGAGATGACCGCCTTTTTAGACTTTTCAAGCTTGCCAGCAGGCGATGCCCGGTTGACTGGCTTGGCCGCCACTTTCACATTGACCTTTTTAGCTGGGCTTTTGGCCGCAGGCTTGGCTTTCGGTTTGGCAGATTTCTTAGACTTTTGAACAGGCATGGCGAGCTCTCCAGGGTCAAAAAAGGCTTTTCACAACAAAGGGCCTTACGGCGGATGCTCCAGGCAAGATCAACTGTTCAACCGCCGAGCGGTTCATCCTTGCCCATGACAGGGATGAGAACGATCAGGGAAAAACAAAAAATCTCAACAAGAGCCCGCTGGGGCACAAAAAATGCCCGTGCGGTGAAGCCGGGCATGGTGGCAAGTTGATTGGGCGAACATTTGGGGTGCAGTCCTTGCGGGGAAAATGGCTCTGTACCCAAAAGGGCCCGTTGTGCGGGGAGCCGGTGCCGGAGGTGCTGCTGTCGCGCTTGCCGTTACGGAAAGTTGGATTATACCCTGCTGCCTATTTTTGAGGCAAATCCAAGCCCTTGTGCCGGGCCGGTTCAGCGGGGTTTTTGTTGGGCCGACAGTTCGCGGTAACGGGCCATGGCCGTCGGGTCGTTCGGTGCGCGCAAGGCCAGCGCCTGCATTTCAGCGTCTCTGGCGGCGCGGCTGAGTTGCTCCAGAATGTGGCGCACCTCGTTCCAGTCGGACTCTATGCCTTCCGGGATTTGCGCCAACTGGTTGACCGCATAGTTTTCGTGGCTGTGTTCGCGCAGGCCTTCACGCAAGGCCGCCCAGGG